>CAYTWK010000028.1:0-14384 GCA_964442095.1 uncultured Caulobacteraceae bacterium
TGGCAGGCGCAGTTTTGGCCGAAGCGCAATGGATTATCGACGAATTAGACCCAATTTTGCGCCATACGGGCCCCGCTATATCGCCATTTGTTTCTTGGGTTGTTCTAAAGGGTATGGAAACTTTATCGCTTAGGATTGATAGGGCCTGTGAAAATGCCGAAAAACTTAGTAATGCAATTGCAAACCATCCAGCGGTAAATTTTGTCCGCTATCCAACACGCAAAGATCACCCACAACATAACCTTGCGATGACTCAAATGTCCAAGGGTGGCACTATTATTGGCTTTGAATTAAAGGGCGGCAAATCAGCGGCATATAATTTCCTAAATAGCCTAAAGATTGTTGATATCTCAAATAATCTTGGCGATGCGAAAAGCCTTGCGACCCATCCATCAACTACCACACACAAATTATTTGAAGCTGAAACCCAATTGCAAATGGGGGTGACGCAAGGGTTTGTGCGGCTTTCGGTGGGTATAGAAGACGTCGAAGACTTATTGCTTGATGTTAACCAAGCGCTTGATGCTGCTTTGTAGGGATTATAATTATGAGCAAACGAATCCGCATCGCCCCATCAATATTATCCGCCGATTTCGCCAATCTTGGGGCAGAAGTTCGCGCCATCGAAGAAGCGGGCGCAGCTTTGGTCCATTTCGACGTTATGGATAATCATTATGTTCCAAACCTTACAATTGGGCCATTAGTTTGCGAAGCCATTCGCCCCCATGTTTCAATCCCGATTGATGTTCATTTAATGGTCGAACCAGTTGATGCATTGGTGCCAATGTTTGCCAAAGCCGGCGCGAATATCATAACTTTTCACCCCGAAGCCTCTAAGCATGTTGATAGAACTTTGTCCCTAATCAAAGATAATGGCTGCAAAGCAGGTTTGGTTTTAAACCTAACTACGCCTTTAGAATATCTTGAAAGCGTGATGCATAAACTCGATATGATACTATTGATGTCGATTAATCCAGGATTTGGCGGCCAGAGCTTTGAGCCGAGTGTTATGCCAAAAATCCGCAAAGTGCGCGCCTTAATTGATGAACATATGGCAAATGGCGGGCAGGAAATTTGGCTTGAGATTGATGGCGGCGTAAAGCCCGAAAATATCGGTGAAATTGCAAAAGCCGGTGTCGATACCTTTGTGGCGGGCTCGGCGGTTTTTGGCGCCAAGGACAAAGACGGCGGCTATAAAGAAATTATCCAGAAATTGATAAAAAACGCAGGTTAATACTGTTATTTGTATGCTATAGGCGCGAATTAAGACCAATCGCGGCTTTAAAGAATCGCTCAAATAGAATAATTAGCGGCCACATTGTCAAACTGGGGATTATTTGTGGCAAATTCCGAAATTCAAGTCAAAATGGCAAATGCAATACGCATGCTTAGTGTAGATGCAGTAGAGGCGGCCAAATCTGGCCACCCAGGCGCGCCAATGGGCATGGCAGAGATTGCTGTCTCTTTGTGGAAAAACCACCTGAACCACAATCCAAAAAATCCACATTGGGCAAACCGCGATAGATTTATTCTATCAAACGGTCATGGCTCTATGCTGATTTATTCGCTTTTGCATTTGACCGGTTATGATTTGCCGATTGAGGAAATCAAAAATTTTCGCAAACTTCATTCTAAAACTGCGGGCCACCCTGAATATGGCATTACCCCCGGTGTTGAAACCACCACTGGCCCATTAGGGCAAGGCATTGGTAATGCAATTGGCTTTGCCTTTGCCGAAAAACTATTGGCGCAGCAATACAATAAACCAAACCATGAAGTCATAGACCATTACACCTATGCCTTTATGGGCGATGGCTGTTTAATGGAAGGTATTTCGCACGAAGTATGCTCGCTCGCTGGCACTTTACGGCTTTCAAAACTAATTGCCTTTTATGATGATAATGGTATTTCAATTGATGGCCATGTTGAGGGCTGGTTCACCGATGACACCAAAAAGCGATTTGAATCCTATGATTGGAATGTGATTGGCCCGATTGATGGCCATGATATTGCCGCGGTTGATGCGGCGATTATTGCCGCCAAAGCGCAAGCCAAAAAAGCAGACGGCAAGCCAAGTTTGATAATTTGCAAGACCATTATCGGTAAAGGCGCGCCAAAAAAACAAGGCACCCATGATGTGCATGGCGCAGCACTTGGCGCAGACGAAGTTGCCGCGACGCGCAAAGAATTGGGCTGGGAATTTGCGCCCTTTGAAATTCCACAAGAAATTTATGATGCGTGGAACCAAATTGATCATGGCGCAAATCTTGAGGCCGGCTGTAAAGCTAGGTTTGCGGAATACGCCAAAGCCTATCCCACCGAGGCCGCGGAATTGGCCCGCAGATTGTCGGGCGAATTAGATGCCGATTTTGAAATAAAAACCCTAGAAATCGCCAAAAATATTGCAAATAATCCGCAAACCATTGCAACGCGCAAGGCAAGCCAATTGGCACTAGATGCGCTTGCGCCATTATGCCCAGAGTTTTTTGGTGGCTCGGCTGATTTGACCGGTTCCAATCTTACCAATTTCAAAGGCTATACCAATGCCGGCCGCGATGTATGGGGCAATCATTTATCCTATGGTGTGCGCGAATTTGGCATGGCGGCAATTATGAATGGCCTGGCACTCCATGGCGGGTTTTTGCCATATGGTGGCACATTTTTGACGTTTAGCGATTATTCGCGAAATGCTATTCGCATGTCAGCCTTGATGAAACTAAGAACAATTCATGTTTTCACGCATGATAGCATTGGTCTTGGTGAAGACGGACCAACCCATCAATCAATAGAACATATTCCAAGTTTGCGGATTATTCCAAACCTTGACGTTTGGCGCCCTGCAGACCCCCTTGAGACTTTTATTGCATGGTGCGAGAGCATTAAGCGCAAGGACGGCCCAAGCGCTTTGGCATTGACGCGGCAGAATGTATCGCCCGTGGCCGATGAAAGCCATATCGATAATATTAAAAAGGGCGGTTATATCCTGAGCGCAAATTCCGATGCCAAAGCAAATATTATTGCCACTGGCTCTGAGGTTGAGATTGCAATCGCGGCGCAAAAGGCGCTTTTGGAAAGAAATATCGCGGTTAATGTTGTTTCTATGCCGTCAACTAATGTTTTTGATAGGCAATCCAAAGAATACCGCGAGAGTGTGCTTGCGCCAAACCTTCCGCGCGTCGCAATAGAGGCGGCACACCCAGATTTTTGGCATAAATATACGGGACTCGGTGACAAAATTATCGGCATTTCGACATTTGGCGAAAGTGCCCCTGCGAAAGATTTATATCAATATTTTGGAATCACTTGTGAGAAACTAATAGAGGCAGTAGAAGAAGTTATATAGTTTTATCGCGAGGCTTTCGCGCGCCGCTTTGCGTCAAATTTGATGCTATGGCAGGAGAGCCGCGCAGCGAATATCGGATATATTTGCAAGCGGTTCGACGAACCAGAGCGCAAATTTCACGCAAAGGAGGAGATAAAAATGGCATTTGTGAGTTTAAGACAATTACTAGATCACGCGGCAGAAAATAATTATGGCGTGCCGGCGTTTAACGTTAATAATCTTGAGCAAGTTGTCGGCATTATGGAGGCCGCAAGAGAAACTAATAGCCCGGTTATCCTTCAGGCATCTGCTGGCGCGCGCAAATATGCGGGTGAGCCTTTTTTGCGCCATCTCATGCTAGCGGCTGTTGAAAGCTATCCTGAAATTCCAGTTGTGGTCCACCAAGATCACGGCACTAGCCCTGCAGTTTGCCAACAATCAATCCGCTCTGGCTTTACGTCTGTGATGATGGATGGCTCTTTAATGTCTGATGGCAAAACCCCATCAAGCTATGAATATAATGTCGAAGTAACCCGCGAAGTTTGCAAATTCTCGCATGCGATTGGTGTATCCGTTGAGGGTGAGCTTGGCTGCCTTGGCTCCCTTGAAACTGGAGCTGGCGAGGCCGCAGAGGGCGTATTGGATCATAGCCAACTTTTGACCGACCCCGCCGAAGCCAAAGACTTCGTTGAGAAAACTGGCGTTGATGCCCTCGCGATTGCAATTGGCACGTCGCATGGCGCATATAAATTTAGCCGCAAACCAACTGGCGATATTTTGGCAATCAAACGCATTGCCGAAATTCATGCCGCAATTCCAAATACGCATTTGGTTATGCATGGCTCTAGTTCTGTGCCACAAGAATTATTGGCAATCATTCGTGAATATGGCGGCGACCTAAAAGAGACCTATGGCGTCCCGGTTGAGGAAATCCAAGAAGGTATCAAACACGGCGTTCGTAAAATCAATATTGATACCGATATTCGGCTTGCTATGACGGGCTCAATTCGCAAATACTTTGCAACTAAACCAAGCGAATTTGATCCGCGTAAATATTTAGAGCCAGCAAGGCTTGCGGCCAAAGAAGTTTGCGTTGCACGCTTTAATGAATTTGGCACGGCGGGCAATGCCGATAAAATCAAACCATTGCCACTAGAAGCGATGGCGAAGAAGTATTTATAGATTGGGACAAACCATTAATTAAAATGCGCGCTTTAACTGCAAAAAGGCGCGCATTTTCATACCAATTGCACCTTCCCCCTTGCATCAAAGAAAACGCTTCCCATATTCCCTTGTGACAATAGGGTTTATACCCGTTGAACTCATTAATTATATAGGCTTTGGCCGAGAAATTCGCGCATTATTTTGCGCACGAAAAGGAAAATAAAATGGCAAAAATTATCGGTATTGACTTAGGTACAACCAATTCTTGCGTTGCAATTATGGACGGCAAAAATGCAAAAGTAATTGAAAACTCTGAGGGCGCGCGCACAACCCCTTCGGTTGTTGCCTTTTCATCAGACGGTGAGCGTCAAATTGGGCAGCCGGCACGTCGCCAAGCTGTAACCAACCCAGATCAAACTTTCTTTGCAATCAAACGCCTTATTGGCCGCAATTTCACTGACCCTATGGTCAAAAAAGACATGAAGCTTGTGCCTTATGAAATCGTAAAGGGTCCGAATGGTGACGCTTTTGTAAAAGGCCGCGACAAGGATTATTCGCCCGCTGAAATCTCGGCAATGATCCTGACCAAAATGAAGGAAACCGCAGAGGCTTATTTGGGCGAAACTGTTACCCAAGCGGTTATTACGGTTCCTGCATATTTCAATGACGCGCAACGCCAAGCAACTAAAGATGCCGGCAAAATTGCGGGCCTAGAAGTGCTTCGCATCATCAATGAGCCAACAGCGGCAGCGCTTGCCTATGGCCTTGATAAAGGCGGCAATCGCACAATTGCGGTCTATGACCTTGGCGGCGGCACATTCGACGTTTCAATCCTAGAAATTGGTGATGGCGTTTTTGAAGTTCGCTCAACTAATGGTGATACATTCTTGGGCGGTGAAGACTTTGACATGCGCATCGTCGATTATTTGGCCGAAGAATTCAAAAAAGATAAAGGCATTGATTTGCGCAATGATAAATTGGCGCTTCAACGTCTTCGCGAAGAAGCCGAGAAAGCTAAAAAAGAGCTTTCTACTACTGCGCAATACGAAGTGAACCTTCCGTTTATTACTATGGATGCGTCTGGCCCGCTTCACCTTAATCTAAAGCTAACCCGCGCCAAACTAGAGGCATTGGTGGACGATCTAATCAATCGCACCATTGAGCCATGCAAAGCGGCGCTTAAGGATGCTGGTCTAAGCCCATCTGAAATAGACGAAGTGGTTTTGGTTGGCGGTATGACCCGTATGCCAAAAGTTCAAGAAGCCGTTAAAAACTTCTTTGGCAAAGAGCCACACAAAGGCGTGAACCCAGATGAAGTTGTTGCCCTTGGTGCGGCAATTCAGGCCGGCGTTCTTCAAGGTGACGTGAAAGATGTTCTACTTCTTGACGTTACTCCATTGTCTTTGGGTATCGAAACTTTGGGCGGCGTATTTACTCGCCTAATCGAGCGTAATACAACAATCCCAACCAAGAAATCTCAAGTGTTCTCAACTGCAGATGACAATCAATCGGCAGTTACAATTCGCGTATTCCAAGGTGAGCGCGATATGGCATCCGATAATAAAATCTTGGGTCAATTTGATTTGCTTGGCATTCCTGCTGCACCACGCGGCGTTCCACAAATTGAGGTTACTTTTGACATTGACGCAAACGGTATCGTTAGCGTTTCCGCAAAAGACAAAGCCACAAATAAAGAGCAATCAATCCGCATCCAAGCCAATGGCGGCCTATCGGATGAAGACATTGAGCAAATGATTAAAGACGCCGAAGCCAATGCCGATGCCGACAAAAAACGCCGTGAAGAAGTTGAAGCGACCAATACCGCACAAAGCTCTATTCACACCGTTGAAAAGCAATTGGGCGAATATGGCGATAAACTCGAAGCTGGCGATAAAGCCAAAATCGAAGAAGCTGTTCAAGCTACTAAAGACGCGGTTGCTGGCGGCGATGCAGCGGTAATCACAGAGGCTACAAATGCTCTAATGCAAGCTGCGATGAAAATCGGCGAAGTTATGTATGCTGAGCAACAAGAAGCGGCGGCCAATGCCGATGCGGCGGCTGATGCTGGCGAAACTACAAATGATGACAATGTAGTTGATGCCGAATTTGAAGACGTTGACGGCGATAAAAAATAAGCCATCTAATTTTGATTGCGCCGCCATTGATTTGGCGGCGTAATTGCATAAAGAGACATCGTCATGACCACTGACTATTACGAACTTCTTGAAATTTCGCGCGACGCCAATGACGCGCAAATCAAGTCCGCATTTCGCAAAGCGGCAATGAAGCATCACCCCGACAAAAACCCAGGCGACGCGGGCGCAGAGGCAAAGTTCAAAGAAATCAACGAAGCCTATAGCGTTTTATCCGATGCCAATAAGCGCGCAATTTATGATCGCTATGGCCGCGAGGGCCTGCAAAATAATGGCGGCGGTGGCGGCGGCTTTAGCGGCGATCCGGCCGATATATTTGGCGAAGTCTTCGGCGATATGTTTGGTGATATTTTCGGTGGTGGCCGGGGACGCGCGCGCAATGGTCCTGCTCGCGGTGCCGATTTGCGCATGGATTATGAGATCACGCTCGAGGAGGCTTTTGGCGGCAAAGAAGCTGAAATAAAAGTTCCGACCGAAGAAACCTGCACCACTTGCGATGGCACTGGCGCTGAGCCACCACATAAACCCGAAACTTGCCCAACTTGCCAAGGCCACGGCCAAGTGCGCGTGCAAAACGGCTTTTTCACTATGACCCGCACTTGCCACCATTGCAATGGCTCGGGCACAATAATCGCCTATCCGTGCAAGAAATGTAAAGGCAAAGGCGCAATTGAAATTGAGCGCACTTTGTCGGTATCTATCCCTGCCGGTGTTGAAGACGGCACACGTGTAAGGCTTTCGGGCGAAGGCGCAAGGGGCGCAAGAGGCGGGCCAAAGGGCGATTTATACGTATTCCTGAGCGTTAAGCGCCACCCGATCTTTGAACGCGAAGGGCGTGATTTATTCATCCGTATCCCCGTCCCTATGACCAAAGCGGCATTGGGCGGCAAAATCGAAGTGCCGACAATTGATGGCGGCAAGCATGAAATCGACATCTCTGAGGGTAGCCAAACCGGCAAACGCATTAAAGTGCGCGCCCAAGGAATGACACAGCTTAAAAGCGCGTTACGCGGTGATATGCATGTCGAGCTTTTTGTTGAAACCCCGCGCAAATTAACGCCAAGACAGCGCGAACTCTTGGAAGAATTTCACAAGGATTGCTGTGAAAAATCCCACCCCGAGCACACTGGCTTTTTTGAAAAAGCCAAAGAGTTTTGGGGCAAAATAGCCAAATAGAAAGCAAATCGTTTGACCCGCAAAATTCTTGATTTCGTAATTATTGCGCTTTTGGCAATATCCCTAAGTTTTGGTGTGGTATTAATCGGCCCACCGCATAAACTTGACCCTGTGCGCGGCACCATTGCCAATATTTATGATAAAGTCGGCGTGGTTGATTTTTACGTTAAAAACAAACACGTTTTTGGGCGCGTGGTTGCACCCTTTGAATATGGCAAAGAGCTAAACGGCAAGGCAAGTCTTATCTATGTGCGCGCAGTTACTGAAGATGAATATCGGTGCCAGCTTTTGGTTGATAATCTAAATATGCCGTGCCCATTTACCCTAACCAAGCAATATTGGGACAAGGTAGAGGCAGCAAGCGCAAACTCCAAGGACGACATAAAAACCGCGCTTTGGGCCACCGCCAAACAAATGAAAACTCTAGAGAGCAAATACCGCATTAGAGGCGAAGGCCGCAGCGTGGTTAAGAGCGAGTAAAATCTAAGGTCTGGTTTGGTCTTTCTTGCTAGTGTCACAATTGAATGTTATCATACACCTCTATTTATGGAGGTCATAATGAGCGCGATTGGTGATGGAACCCCTAATAATCCGTGGCAATTAAAAACCCCGCCCCTAACATCCGATTTTACAATGCATAAAGACGTCAAAGACGGCAAAGAGGTTTTAGTCTGCAATGTTGGTAAAACTGTTTTGTTTTACGATGCAAAATGCCTCGATGATTTACACGCAATGTTAAAAGCCCATGGCGATTGGATTGAGCTTGGCTCGGCTGATGAACAAAAGTCAGCCAAAGACGGCACAGTTGAAGCATGGGGGCGTTCGCCCAATAATCCGAATGGCGGCTGGTATGGCTTGAAAAAGGGCTTGCGTGGGCGTTTTGGAATGTATGTTCCGCCGCTTATGGAGGCCTTGGGCCTAGCCGAAGTCGAACACAATACACGCGGCAATAGAATGCGCGCCATATAGGCCTTTGGGCGGATTAAGGTTTATAGAAAGCTGAATTGGCTTTTTAGCTTCTGCTTCCCTAATATAGGTAAGCTGGCAGTGCGCAAAGCGAACTGACTGAAGGGGTTTATCGCTTAATTAACCCCTTCCGCCTCGCGATGCTCGGCACCTTCCCCACGTTGGGGAAGAAGAAGCAGAGCACCGCCCAACTTGCTGAGCAAGCGGCGAGACCGCGAAGGCGGTGATTTGAAGGTCGATGAGCCCCGAAAAGTTGTTCGACTTTTCGGACGAGGCGAAGAGCAAAAATCGCATTTGCGATTTTTTTCAAATTATAATGGATCCGGGCCAATCATCTTGGCAGGAACTACTATTGCATCAAAATCTTCGGCAGGGATTCCCAAGATAATGGCTTCTTCGCGTAAAGTCGTGCCGTTTTTATGGGCGGTTTTGGCAACTTTCGCCGCCAAATCATAACCATATTTTTCTTTTAGAGGCGTTACTAACATCAAGCTATTTGCCAATCCGCGTGCGATATTATCGAGGCGTGGTTCTATGCCGACTACGCAATTATCGGTAAATGAAACCGCCGCATCGGCCAATAAACGGCATGATTGCAAGAAATTATACGCCATCATTGGGTTATAGACATTTAGTTCGAAATGCCCTTGGCTTCCAGCAAATGCAATTGCCGCATTATTTCCAAGAATATGCGCCGCGACCTGCGTCAAAGCTTCGGATTGGGTTGGGTTTACTTTCCCAGGCATAATTGATGAACCTGGTTCATTTTCTGGCAAAGCCAATTCGCCCAAGCCCGCGCGCGGGCCCGAGCCTAAAAAGCGAATATCATTGGCAATCTTAAAGCAGCTCATGGCAACCGTTGTAATCGCGCCGTGAGTAAAGACCATAGCATCATGGGCCGCCAAAGCCTCAAACTTATTGGGGGCACTTGTGAACGGAAGTTTGGTTATTGCGGCAATATGTTCGGCGACCTTTTCTGCGAAACCCATAGGCGATGCCAAGCCCGTGCCAACCGCAGTCCCACCTTGCGCAAGTTCCATTAACATTGGCAAAGTCATCTCTAGGCGTTTAATGCCATTTTCAATTTGCTGGGTATAGCCCGAAAATTCTTGTCCCAAAGTTATTGGTGTTGCGTCTTGGGTATGGGTGCGGCCAATTTTTATTATGTCTTTAAAAGCAATTGCTTTGTCATTTAAGGCATTGCGAAGCTGTTGCAATGCCGGAATAAGGCGGCAAACCACTTCCTCGGCGCAGGCAATATGCATGGCAGTTGGAAAAGTATCATTTGAAGATTGGCTCATATTTACGTGATCATTGGGGTGAATTGGCTTTTTCGAGCCCATTTCACCACCCATCATTTCAATACCGCGATTGGAAATCACTTCATTGGCATTCATATTTGATTGCGTGCCAGAACCGGTTTGCCAAACCACCAATGGGAAATGATCGTTTAATTTGCCCTCTATGACTTCGTCGGCGGCGCGAATAATCACTTCGCCCAAATCCTTTGGCATTTTGCCCAAATCCATATTGGCAAGCGCTGCGGCCTTTTTGACAATGCCCAAAGCGCGAACAATTGGCGCAGGTTGTTTCTCCCAGCCAATTTTGAAATTACCAAGGCTACGCTCGGCCTGTGCGCCCCAATATTTGCTTGAATCAACTTCGATTGGGCCAAAAGTATCGGTTTCGGTTCTGGTGGTCATAGTGCGCGCCTTTTAAGGAATAAAAAATATGCAAAAGCTATAGGACTATCGAAGGATTCGCGAAAGCGAAAAATCCACCGACTTTTGGATTAGGTTTTAGTCTTTTTGGGCTTTTTATCGGGCGTGGCGGCGGCAATTGCTTTCATAGTTTCAATGAAAATCTTTGGCTCATCTAATTGGTCTTCGGAGACTAAATAATAAAGCTTTGACCCTGGATATGCCTCGTCCATTTCACAAATATCTTTTAGATGTTCGGATTGTTTGGTTGGCTTTATTAAAAGCCTATTATCGCAAACAAAAGCCACAACCTTGCCGTCATAATAAAGGCACGCCTCGCCAAACATGGCCTTTGTTGAAAATCTGACATCATTGCCAAGCTTAAGAAGGAGATATTCGATGAAATCTTTGTCTGTGGCCATTTTTCTAATCCCAATGAAGTGGCGGCGCTTGCGCCTTTAATGATAAAATAGATGCCTTTAGCTCTTCCATAAATCGTGCGCGATTATCTTGCCATTTAATTGCCTCGCCAACCCAAGCCGAAACATTCATTGGCACAAAAAGCTTCTCACCCTTCGGCAATGCGCGCCCCGCCCCTTGGATATAGACTGGAATAATTGGTGCATTAGGGCAATGTTCGCCAAGTCTTGCAATGCCAGCTTTAAAGGGCTTCATTTCCTCTGGGTCTCCGCGCGTGCCCTCTGGAAACACTATCAATATTTGCCCATCATCAAGCGCTGCTTTGGCCTCCGCGAGAATATCCTCGCCGAAAACTGGCTTGCGCTTGAGGGGAATAATTCCCACAATATTGCGCGAAAACCACGACGAAACTGGGTTAGATAAAAAATGATCCGCCGCAGCAACTGGGCGCAAAATATCAAGTGTTTTTGTTGGAAACAAACATAGCAAAACCAAAGTATCAATATGGCTATTATGATTGGCGGCAATAATTGCGGGGCCGGTTTTGGGAAGGTTTTGCGCACCCATTGTGTGCATGCCAATTAAGATGCGCGCGACTGGGCGAATTATAATTGCCAATAATCCGCGCCTTAAGAATTGCAACATAGCCAGCTATGAACTTGTTTCTAATTTATTCGACAGGGCCTCAATTCTCTTTGAAGCGGCATCAAAAAACTTTGCCGCCTCTGATACGGTATTTGCCGCTTCCTCTTCGATTTTTAAAGCCAATTGAGCGCTATCGCCAACGCTCTTTTCAAGTTCACCCATCTTAAGATTCTCACGCTCGAGATTAACGCGAACATCACGAAGCCGCGCCAATTCCGCCTCAGTTGCATCAAGCTTTGTGCGCAATTCATGGGATTCATCGGCAATCAATAGAGCAGCCATTAAAAATAGCCTCTGGTCACCAATTTGGCCAACGTTTTGAACTAGATTGCGCACATGCCCATCAAAATGCCGCGCAAGGCGTAATAAATGATCTTCTTGACCATCCTCACAGCCAATTCCATATTTATGACCATTAATTTCAATCTGAACATTACTCAAAGATTTGTTCCTTTTAAACAGATCCTACTATTTGGCGAATGTCATCAATAGCATCATTCAGAGCTGAGCGCGCGGCGCCAATCGCAGCCTCTAACTCTTTTTCACGAGTTTTTGAAAATGCCAATTCTTCACGCAATATAAGAATGCTTTCACTTCCATCATCATCAGAATTGGAAACTTGGCTTTGTTCACTCGAAATATTTATTTCTGAAATCGCGCTAACGGCGGCTTGCAAACGCGCCTCTAGATTGGAAAGCGCATTGTCAAACCGAATAACTGCTTGGCGTAGATCAGAAGTCGAGGAAGGTAAATCTGTCATCAAATTTCCCGATATTATCATTCGGACCGAATATTAAAACTTGGTGCCAAGCTATTGTAAGTCGTGAGAAATTGCAAGTATTGGGTTTATAGGTTTAAATTCTTGTTTTGCGAGCTATGGATATTTGCTCTAAATTTTGATTAGACTTTGCAATTGCGCATAAATTTGAGCTGCAGATTTACTCCAATGCGCCTTTTTCGAACGGATTAGACATGCGCATGATGCCAAAATTAGGCCATCGTCAAGAATCTTTAGGTTATTCGCACTAAGGGTTGCACCGGATGTAGTAATATCAACAATTATTTCGGCTAACCCGCTAGAAGGCGCGCCTTCAGTTGCCCCTGCAGAATAGACAATGCGATAGTCCAAAATTCCATGATCATTAAAAAACTCTGACGTAAGGCGCGTAAATTTTGTCGCTACTTTCAGGCGATATCCATTGGCATGGCGCAAATCACTGGCGACGTCCTTTAGATCCGCCATATGAGTAACATCAATCCAGCCATCTGGAACCGCAACAACAAGATCAGCATAACCAAACTCGAGCCTTTCTATAAACTCTATTTGATTTTCCCAATTTGCCGCGCTTTCTTTTATCAAATCCTCGCCAGTTATGCCTAAGTGGATTTCACCACTAAGGAGCGCTTTTGCAATATGCGAACTAGACATAAGGCGAATTTCAATATCTTCAAAGCCTTCCATCACCGCGCTATAGCCGCGCGAGCCGCCGATCTGCGACAGCCTAATTCCGCGGCCCGCGAGCCATTCTTCACATTGTTCCTTTAGGCGGCCCTTTGAAGGAATAGCGAAAATTAGTTTCTTGCCCCTAGACACCGAGCGCCCCCAATAGTCTTTCGGGCCGAATTACGGCACCAACCGCACAAATATTATGTTCGCCATTTGAAAGCGCATTTATTAATCCATCATAACGCCCGCCGAAAGCAATCGCCAGTTCGGGGTTTTCAGTCGGCGCGATTTCAAAAATCATACCATCATAATATTCAAAGCGCGCGGCATTTGCCGCCTCAAATTGCACAATTGTATTTGAACAAATCTCGCCTTGGATTGACTTTATTCTATCTTCCCAAGCCTTTATCCAATCTTGCAAATCTATTCGAATGCTCTTTGCTTTAAAACTAATATCCGACAGCACATTTTGCGGATCTCCTTGAAGTTGCAATACGTCCAAGAGTAAAGAGCCAATCTCATTATTTAATGGCAAGGAAGCCTTTAACTCCGCCTTTGACTTAATTCGCTTTGTAATGTCATTTACGGTCCGTGCCGGGCCGGTTTGAAATCTCGAAGTTTCGATTAATTCTAAAATGAGTGCCTCGGAGGCTTTATCATCTACCCGCAGCAATTTTTCTTCTAATGGATTTAGCGCTGATTTTTCGTGGCGCATTGCGGCCTCAATTCCACTTTTGAGCCATTTTATGCTCTTGGCACGCGCGCGCAAATAATTACGCCAGACATTTGGAAGTTCCGCCTTTGCGATAATTTTATCGATTAAATTGCCATCTGTTAGACGGATAAAGGAGTGTCCTAGACCTGCGTTTTTGCACGCTCCAAATACTGATAGAAAAGTCTCTATATCGTCTAAAATTGGGTTTGTGCCGCCAAATTTTTCAATACCAATTTGGGTAAACTCAGCCGGTGCACCATCGACATTTGGTGCGCGAAACACTTTTCCTTCACACAAAATAGTATGTTCTTTGTCAAAAGCTCCTTGAGCGAGAAAATAAAGAGCTGCAGAAATGGTCAAATCAGCCCTAAGGCATAATTCTTCGCCATTCGGCGAATTGGTAAAGTAAAGCCGCGGCCTAAGACTTTCGCCGGCCAATTCCAAAAGAGTATTCGCGGACAAAAGGCTAGGCAAATCAACCCATGACCCGCCGCGCGCGCCAATAAAGCTCTTTAGATTTTGCCTAAGTTCAATTGTCATTATTTTATCATTTGGAATTATTGAGCGCAGCTCTGACATTCGCCACTAGATCTGCGCGCGGCGCGATAAATTGCGCCTTTTGTCCAGAGCGCCATTCATCATTATCACTTATCTCACTTGCAAGTTTTTTTCCAAG
>CAYTWK010000029.1:0-14025 GCA_964442095.1 uncultured Caulobacteraceae bacterium
CTGGGCCCAAAACAAGGGTAAGCCCGTCAACAATTTCCGAGCCATTAACATTGAGACCGTCGCAAATCACCAAAACGGCCTTCAAATCTTCGGCAAGCAAATGGGTTCCAACCGCTACCCCAAGTTCGGTGCAATTTTCATGTGCCGATAATTCTTCGGTAACTTGGCGTAATTGTGTATGCTCAAAGCCAATAGCCGTAAGGCTAATTCCTTTATCTTCGAGAGTGTCATTTTTGCTAATTCTTGTACCAGTAGAGCAGCCAAGGATTTTCGTGTCTTTAAACACTCTATGAAATGTCTTGCCTATATTTGTCGCTTCTATAGATTCTGTGTCACCAAACACCATAATCAGATTTGGCGTTTTGCCGGAAAATAATCCTTTGGCAAAATTTTCATCTTGGTCTTTGAAACTACCGTCAATATCTATTTCTTCAATCCACATTTTTTCGGCCCTACATTTATCTAAGGGTGTATAATAACACCCAAGGGATAATGTTTGGTATGCGAGTATGGTTTGAATATTATTATAGGTATATATAAAATTTTATCTTTATTTTAGGTTGTCTTTTTTGAGGCCGCTCATAAAAGGCATGAATGAAATTGCAATTTCACTGCTGAAGTCTATTCGTTGTTCGACTTGAATATTTGAAGAACACAGTTAAATAAGATTTCATGACAGATACAAAAGTTGCCCCGAATAAAGACGAAGCCAAGGCTTCATTAAAGCCAATACCTTTTTTGATTTTCTCTTCGCGCTGGCTACAATTGCCGCTTTATGTTGGTCTTATCGCTGCGCAGGGTGTTTATGTTATTAAGTTTCTTAAAGAGCTTTGGCATCTATTGTCCCATGCATTAACGCTTTCAGAGCAAGAAATAATGCTTGTGGTTTTGGGCCTGATCGACGTTGTGATGATTTCTAATCTATTAGTAATGGTTATAGTTGGCGGCTATGAAACTTTTGTTTCTAGGCTTAATCTTAATGGGCACCCCGACCAACCTGAATGGCTTTCGCATGTCAATGCAGGCGTTCTAAAAGTAAAACTCGCTATGGCGATTATTGGAATTTCGTCTATTCACTTATTGCGAACTTTCATTGAAGCATCAAGTATTGGACAGCCCGGCAGCCACGTAACCGTCGATGCTGTGATGTGGCAAACTATTATCCATATGGCCTTTATCGCTTCAGCGATTGGGATTGCTTATGTTGATAAGATGACGCAATCCAAACACTAATTTTGGCGTTCTTTTGCGCGATTAATGGCGGCGTTTGCTTGGCAAATACACCAGTATTTGCATGCGCAACCGCCACTATTACTCACACAAAATCCCTGCCAAAATTGGATTCGGTTAAATTGCGCTCAAAGCGTTATTTAAGTCGGCTATTAAATCATCGGCGCTTTCAATGCCAACAGATATTCTGATGAGGCTTTCAGAAATGCCCAAAATAGCGCGGGTCTCAATTGGAACGCCCGAGTGTGTCATGCTCGCCGGGTGCGAAATTAGAGTTTCAGTTCCGCCCAAAGACACGGCAAGTTTCATAACTTGGAGCCTATCGAGAACATTAAACGCTGCTTTCTCTCCACCCTCAACTTCAAATGAAAAGGTTGACCCCGGTGCAAGACACTGTCTTTCATAGACCGCCTTTTTGGGATCGCCCGCTTTAAGAAACCCTAGATAATGAACCGCAAAAACTTTCGGATGACCCAAAAGAAACTCTGCGATTTTTTTTGCATTATCATTGGCGCGCTCCATGCGAATGGCCATGGTCTCCATTGAGCGCATAATCATCCATGCGGTATTGGCATCTAGCTGTGTGCCGATTGCACTTCTTAGGGCGCGAACCGGCTTCATCCATTCATTATTTCCGGTAGCGCCGCCCGCGACCAAATCCGAATGGCCGCCAACATATTTAGTTAAAGAATACACGCAAATATCGGCGCCATGTAAAAGTGCTTGGGAGTAAACCGGGCCCAAAAGCGTATTATCGCAAATCACCGGCGGTCTATGTCCTTGCTCAGCCTTTATCATCTCGGCGATTTCACGCATAAGGCCTAAGTCAACTAATGAATTGGTTGGATTTCCAGGGGTTTCGACGATAATCGCCCCGACCTTGCCGCGCGTCATTGCTGATTTTGCCGCCGTGATTGCAATTTCACGATTGCAGCCATCATGAAAATGTTCGGCGGAAATCCCAATACTAGCCATAAATTTATTAATTAGGGTTTCGGTGCCGCCATAAAGCGGCTGGCAAGTCAAAAGGATATCGCCGGGGCGCAAATATGACAAAAGCGTTGTCGAAATCGCCGACATACCCGATGAAAAGACTGCTGCACTCTCTGCCTTGTCCCAAAGTGCTAACCTATCCTCCAAAACTTCAAGATTTGGATTATTAAAACGCGAATATACCAAACCGCCCGTTGAACCTTTTGGTGGCTCTTTGCGACCAGAAACATAATCGAAAAAATCCTTACCTGCTTGTGCATTTGGAAAAACAAAGGTCGAAGTAAGAAATATTGGCGGCTTTAGAGCGCCCTCGGATAGGTGTGGATCATAACCAAAGCCCATCATTTGGGTTTCAGCTGATAATTCGTGATTGCCTATTGTTCGTTTGTGGTAATTGCCCATCTGAACACTCGTGCTCCAATGGTGCGCGCAAGAACACCTTAAAGAATTAAAATGAAATAACTAGCACTCGCGCCGGATAGTTGCATATGTAACTAATCTAATTCCACAATTTGGCAAGGCTTGATTGCTGTTTATAAAAAACTACGCGGCTTTTTTCTGTGGGATTGGTGGGTTTATTCCATCATCGAAATTGATTTTACCGAGTTCTTTATTATCAAGAGTAAATTTCGGAACTGGTAATTTATTTGGACCCCTATAACCGCCCATTGCCTTTATAATGCGCGCATAAACCACCTTAAATATTTCGATAATTTTATTCGATTTTTCAATAGATGGGTTTAGGCCAAAAAATCTTCTAAGGCAGCCATTGGCATAGAGAACATTTGCGCGCCATGCTGCTTTGGTCGTCATGAATTCGATAGAAAGCGAAACATTTACGCAATCATGATTTACAATGCGATGCGGGGCATTTTGTTTCCAAGTCAGGAATTCGCCAGGTTTGAGGTCATGGACAAATGCATCCTTGTCAAAATCTGCATCAAAACTTAGGTTTTCGTCTTTAGCTCGTAATGCTAGCGCTTCTAATTCGCTATCCTTTATATAGGGCGATTTTGGCGGATATAGATAAACCTTCTTTATTCCGCGAAGTTGAACCAGCATCACCAAAGGCATATCAGCATGGTAATAAACTTGTGCGTTTGGCGAAGAAATCAAAAGGCCGATATCGTGTTTCATCGTGCCCACCCCTGTCTTTTCCTTGATTTCACCAAACAAGGCATCACAAATTTTTTGTGTTGCTGGAACCGCGCTATTTGTCTTTCTAAGATTAAGCCAAACTCGACCGTTTTTAACCGCGTCTAGTAATTGGCGGCCATCAAGATTGTTGCGTCTTCCGAGTGCCCATTCGCTAGGATCGCATGGATTATGCCCCATAGTGAAAACTTCTAGGCTTTCTTCAGGATAGGAATTTATTAGATCAATTAGACCTTCGTCAGAGAAAATTTGATTATTATGTATATTGTGATTTGCCAAATAGTCCTTTTGGGTAAATTCTTTTAAAGTGTCTTTTTCCCAAATAATTTGATTTTCCATTTTTCTACTCACAAAAGTCGTTTTGATACATTGAATATTTAGTGCCTTGCTATGCAAGCTTGATGCCAGAGCCCAGAGAATTCTATAATTGCACCTCTAAGTCTCCGCATCCTCGGTGGCGATTTCTTTGGGTTTTGGCGCGTTAAATTTCAATCGTTTTCGCGCATTAGCAAAAGCGTGAACCACACCTTTAATTCGGCCAGACGTGCTTAGTTCGAGAGCAGCTATCTGATCAAATCTGCGGCGCAATTTCAATTTAATTTGCCCTATTTTTCCAGTGCTGCCTGAAAGTGAGTTTGCGCCTTTTGCGCTCGAGCTTGGGTAAAGCGGGGCATGGTGAACTTTAAATCCATTATTGGTAAGATTATTCTTATATTGATGCCCGGTCGCTAAATCGTAATAATCGATATGATTTTCAATCAAAGTTTCTGGCACTTCGGTTAAGAATAATTGCCCTGGTGAATATTGCCCATATTGGGGGTCGAATGTTGCAATCCATGCATGGCACTTTGCGCCAAGTCTTACGCCAAATTGAAAACTAACCGGAGTTTCGCCGGCCATCATAGTAATCAAATAGCCATGAATCCCACTTCGGCTTGCGGCTCGTAATTCACTCATCATCGCAACTACCCAATCGGGCGACAAAAAGTCATGAATTCCCGTTTCTGCAATTTGATGCCGCTTTAGGGCAATCATTTTATCAAAATTCTCTTTTGATAAATCGTCAAAAACAAATCTAACTGGGCCGATATCTTCTTCTAGGTGGCGATGAAGCCTGCGCGCATTTTTACGGTGCTTTCTTGATAAGTTATTCATTGGCAATTCTGACCTAAGGCAGAGGCCAAAGGCATCTTCCTCGTCACCATGAACTTCGCCGCAGACATTATGCGGATCTACTAAGCCGATCGCTTGGAATTGTTTTATTCCCGCTAATTCTAATGCTTCACCGATAGAGATTTGTGGCTCCGCACCAGTAATTAAGGCGCTATAATCCGAAAAGGGCGCACCAAGTGGGCGGGCAAAATAATTGGGGCGCAAATGAAAGCCAAGAAAGGCGATCGGCACGCCGGCTTTGCGATAGATGGCTACATGGGCATCATCACGCACTTTATCGATAATTTTTGCAAATTCTGGACTAAGAATTGGTGAGCTTAATTGATAGTGGCTATTGCACATTTGCCGCCAGCATTCGGCGTCGGCGTCGGAAAGTGCGCTTGGCTTAATTATTTCACATTCAATCATTAATTCTATTCTTCGCTATAGTTCTAAGAGTGCCTATCAGCAAAGAGTAAAAATATAATGTAACTTTACTGCAGATAAATCTGACTTTTATTTGCGCAATTCATCAGGTTTTATGCGGTAAACGCTGTTGCAAAATTCGCAATGCGCATGGATTTGCCCATCATTTTCTAATAATTCATCTATTTCCGCGTCAGCAAAATTCGAAATCAAAGACACAAGTCTATCGCGATTGCAGCTACATTTGGCAATCAATAGCTTTGGCGTTTGATTAATAACCGGATCATTCTCATGGTAAAGGCGATAAAGAATTTCGCCTGCGCCAATTGTTTCATCAAGCAATTCATCAGGCTTTAGGGTTTTAAATTTAAAGACTGCCTCATCCCAAACATCTTGATTATCAGCGCGCTTTGCATCGCTTGCGGTTTTTTGAATCATAATAGCATGCGCGCGCCATGTTTTATGGCTCGTTGGGCTATTTTCCTTTATGGCTGCCAACAATAATTTGGTTTGAATTTGCTCTGATTGCAAAAAATAATTTTCGGCGATTTGTGATAAATTGTCGCCAACGAAGCCAACTTGGCCTTGGTAATTATCCATACCCGCGCCTTGATCGATGGTTACGACCAAAATACCATCACCAAACAAATCTTTTAGGTTTGGCTTTGATTTTTTTGCCAATAATTTATTATAAATATCATGTCGAATTTTTGCCATTCCGCGCAAACTATTGCTAGTGGAATATTCGGCAATTATAAATTCTAATGGCACATCCTTGCGGCCATGCTCGGCGCGTAATTCGACAATTAGCCTCCCATCAAATTTTAGCGCTGAACCCGCAAGTGTCGCGAGGCCCAAAGCCTCGCCCAAAATTTCAGAAATAATCTCATCATAGCCATGACGCGAAATAATCTCGTCGGCAGTAGCCGGCCCTAGGCGCACAATTTGCCCGCGAACATCACTATTACTAAGGCTAAAGCCAAAAGAAATGTCGTCAGTATTAATAGAATAGTCGTTAGTTTGCGTAATCATGGCACTGATATAGGAATTATTTTTCCAAACACCAGCGCAAAACCGCTTTTTGTGCGTGAATGCGGTTTTCGGCTTCTTCAAACACTAATGATGCATCGCCATCAATAACGCCCGCGCTTACTTCTTCGCCGCGATGCGCCGGTAGGCAATGAAGGAAAAACGCGCCTTTATTCGCGTGCGCCATTAATTCCTCATTGACCTGATATGGGCCAAGCGCCTGCATACGCTCTTTGACATTGGTATCACCCATCGAAACCCAGGTATCTGCAATAAGGCAATCTGCGCCTTTGGCTGCCTTTATGGGATCATCTGTTATTTCAATATTTGCGCCCAAACTTTTCGCCTTTTCAACAATTGCTTTGTCGGGCATAAAGCCATTGGGACAACCGGCGATTAAATCAAATCCGAAAACCGATGCAGCCTCAATAAAGCTTGTAAGGACATTATTACCGTCTCCGAGCCATGCAAGGCGCGCGCCGCTCAGCGTAAGGCCGTTTTCTTCGAGAGTTTGTAAATCCGCCAAGATTTGGCACGGATGAGATTTATCGGTAAGGCCGTTTATTACTGGAACACTTGCATTTTCCGCAAGTTCCAACAAGTTTTGGTGCGAATTCGCCCGCAGCATAATACAATCGACCATTCGTGATAAAACTTTGGCGGTATCGGCAATAGTTTCACCGCGCCCCAATTGCATATCATTGGCGTTAAGCACAATCGAGCTACCGCCCAATTGACGCATACCAATATCAAACGAAACCCTTGTGCGCGTCGAGCTTTTTTCAAAAATACATGCCAATACATGGCCGGTAAGCGGTGCCCCTTTATCGAGTGCGCCTTTGGGTATGCCGCTGCGTGCAGCTTTGGCGCGCTTTGCTTCATCTAAAATCGCGCGCAGTTCTGAAGGTGCAATATCTGCAAGATCAAGAAAATGGCGCATTAGTCCGCTGCGGCTTTCATATCTGCGGAAATTTTAGCAAAGGCTTTGTCCAGAATAGCCATCGCTTCTGAAACATCATTTTGCGTAATTATGAGTGGCGGAACCATGCGTAAAACATTGCCGCCAGCAATTGCCACTAATAGGCCATTTTTGAAAGCTTCGGTGCGAACAATCATTGGATCTATAGTCAATTTAATGCCGCGCAAAAGCCCTTTGCCGCGCACTTCGGTGATAAGGTCGGGATAGGCATCTTTAAGACCCTCAAGTCCTTGGGCAACAGCCGAAGCCATATCATTCACATTTTGCAAAAATTCTGGCTTGGTGATTTCATCATAAACAGCATGACCAACCGCCATAGCCAAAGGATTGCCGCCAAATGTTGAGCCATGAACGCCCTTAACCATGCCTTTAGCAGCCTTTTCGGTTGCAAGACACGCGCCCATAGGAAAGCCGCCGCCAATGCCTTTGGCAATCGCCATCACATCTGGCGTAATGCCAGACCATTCATAGGCGAATAATTTGCCAGAGCGACCTGCGCCCGATTGCACTTCATCGAATATCAATAGAATATCATTGTCATCGCATAATTTGCGAATTGCCTGCAGATATTCTGTGCCGGCGTCGCGGCAACCGCCTTCGCCTTGGATTGGCTCGATTATTATGCCGGCAGTTTTATCATCAATCATAGCCTTAAGGGCGTCAATATTTCCAAATTCGCACTGTTTGAAACCGGGTAATGCAGGTCCAAAACCATGGATATAATTTGGATTGGCGGCGGCATTAATTGCACCATAAGAGCGTCCATGGAAAGCACCATCAAAACCAATAATATCGATTTTTTCAGGATTGCCATTTTCAAAATGATATTTGCGGCAAAGCTTAAGGCATGCCTCGATTGCTTCAGTGCCGGAATTGGTAAAGAAAACTAAATCTGCAAAAGTTGCATCAACCCATTTTTGTGCCAGGGATTTTTGCAATTCGGTTTGGAAAGTATTTGATACGTGCCAAATTTTATTTGCCTGCTTGGTTAGTGCGTCAATTAAGATAGGGTTGGCATGGCCAAGGCAATTGGTTGCAATGCCAGCGACAAAATCAAGATAGGTGTTTCCATTACTATCGGTGACGCGCGCGCCTTTGCCTTCGACAAAATCAGCGGGCGGTGGCGGGTAAACTGGCATCAAGGGTGACAAAGACATTTAAACCTCAAAACAATAGCAAAGCGGACACTAATGCGCCGCAGACAAAATGAAAATTAAGGGAGATTGGCTTAGGAAAAGTAAAAAACTCCCGAAGCAAGCCCTTTTAGATTATTACCCAAGCCAGCGCCACCCCCATACTAAATTTATTTTGCCTTTTTGCAGGTAATTGGGCGAAAAGCCACGGCTTTTGGGATAGTTAGGAACTAGGATAGCTACACAATATATTGATTTGCAGCTTACCGCGCAGTTTGCTTGTGGAAAAAATGTATACTAGGGCTTGTGGTTTGTTTGAGGATTGCATACGATAAATAGTAGATTGAACAAAATTGCATATTTTTGTTGCAAATCGTTCAAAAAAGTTACACACAATATCTAGGGGCCGTAAATGAGTTGGACTGACGAACGCGTTGAAGTTTTAAAAAAGCTATGGGTTGATGGCCTTTCAGCTAGCCAAATTGCAAAGCAATTGGGCTCTGTGACGCGAAATGCGGTAATCGGGAAAGTTCATCGCCTCGGTCTTGCTGGTCGTGCTACACCTACGCGGCCAATCCAAAGGGTAGTGCGCCCGCGCCCAATCTTGGTTGCAACGCCACCAAAATCAATCGAAATTACAGATATCAAGTCTGCGCAAGCATTAGACATTGACCCAAGTGACACTATTAGCCGTCCATCAATTGTGACGCCTATCGCACCAAAGCGTCAAAGCAATGGTAATTTAATCGGTGTATTGGATTTGGGACCTAGCATGTGTAAATGGCCGATTGGCGATCCTACAGATCCTGATTTTGGCTTTTGTGGTGCTAAATCGCATGAAAATTGGCCTTATTGCGAAGAACATGGCGCAATCGCATATCAGCCGCAAGTTTTGCGCAAGGCTGGCTTGAATAAATAATCTTTCGATACTTAGCTTATTTTCAAATAAAAAGGGCGCCTGACTTATCAAGCGCCCCTTTTTATTGAATTTTACAACACCTATTCGGCGGCAATTGCCGGGCTATGATCTTTGAAATTAATGGTGCGCAAATAAGCGATACCTTCATCGGCAATTGCATCGCCAATCATCTCTGTACCTTCGGATTCAAATTCCGAGAAATCGACATACATTGCATAGAATGATTTGGTTCTATCTGTGATAATTCCAGCATTCCAAAGAGTTTTGACCAAGACGCGGAAAATATTCGCGCCTTTTTTCATATGCTCTCTACGCTCATTGTCGGTGAAAATTTCTTGGAATTGTTGAATTACTATTTGTGGATCTAGGCCAAACTGCGAATATAAATATTCCATCTGGCTCGGTGCAACTAGATTGAACAATAAAGATTGGAAGCAATGCGCCGCCCAATCTTCAACAACTGCATGCTCTTCAGAATCGAGCTTTGGAATAGTTTTATCGGCCCAAAGTTTACCAAACTTATGGTGGAAAGCTTCGTCGGTCATAACCAATTGAGTAAGCTTTTTGGCAACAGGGTCGGTCCATTCTTGGAAAATGCTCGCAAAAGCGCCCATTGCCAGACCTTCGACTAGCATTTGCATGCCGACGATCTTTTTATAAACTTCGGGTGCGGCAACAATTTCGCATAATAGGCCAGAAAGCACTGGGCTCGCAGGATAGGGTGTGCCCCAGCGCGATTTTATATATTTGCTAAATGCGGTAACGTGACGGGCTTCTTCGCGGGTTTGATTGGCGGCATATTCTTGGGCACCAGCGTCGCGCAATACATGGCACAAAGAGGCCGATAGATTTAGTGCGCCTTGCTCACCATGAAGAATTGCCGACATAATCCAACGACCCATTTGGCTTTTGAATTTTGGCAATTGATCTGGATTTGCTTCAAAATAAGCTGAAACATATGGCGTTGCCAAAGCAGGAACCATATCATCTGGCATTAATTCAATATTATCAAGATCAAAAGGCTCATCAAAATCTATGTATTTTTTATCCAAAGGATCCCAAAAATGGTCATGAGTTACCGAAATCATTTTGTCAAAAGTTGATGAACGATTTTCATGACGCGATATATCAAGCATTGGCGCAAAATCATTTGGCGGCACTGCATCATAAAGGTGATCTTTGGTAATTTGAGCCATTGGCATCTCCCTGCATTTTTATCTTAGACAATAGTGTGACATATAAGTTTTAAATTGCAAGAAAAAAATGACACTAGCGTCAAGTTTTTACAGATTGCTAAGTTTGGGTGTCTCATTTTGAAACTAAAGAGCCAAGGCTTTGCTTAGATTGCGCCGAAAATGGGACATTTTCGGTGATATTTGGGGCTGAAATGATTATTATTCTTGGCACAGGGTTTGCAAAATCTAAATCGACCTATCTTTTTAGGTTCCCTGCATACTAAAATCACTGGCCCCGAGTTCTCCTAAAACTTGGGGCTTCTTTTTGTTTCGCAAGATTTTAGTGCTCTCTTCTTTCTTGCCATGGCGGCTTAATTTTAGACGGATCTTGCGACCATATTCTAACTTTTTGCTCTTTAGCCTCCCGTTCGAGCGCTAGCATGGAAAAGTCTTTTAGATACCGCCTATAGGCCCACGCGCAACCACGGCGGACCATTTCGCGATTGACATTTAAATTGGCAATATAGACTACCGCAATTATGCGGTCATATTTATCTTGGTCCACGGGGTCTAGGCTTATTGTTTGGCTGCCAATGATGTTTGATAATTCTTGTCGACATACGTCACCATAGGGCTGGAAATATTCGGGCGCATCAATACTTGAAAGCCGCACTTCAATTTCGCTTTTCCCATTGAATTTGATTGTATTGGCCGAATTATCTCTATCTAATCGCAAAGTGAAACTATCGCCATCTTTCACTTGAATCACTTGCCCACTTATTTGCCCAATAGTTTGAAAGGTAGCTCCTTCGCTTTGATAATTCGCTGCTTTACTAGCTGGATAAAAGTCTTTGACAAAATCCAAAATGCTATCGTGACCCAAAATAATTCCAAGGATAGCCAATACGCCGAAAAATGCAATTGGGCGCCAATTTGATTTTCGCCTCCTGTTATTTCGCCATTTATTTAATGTCACGGCGCCACCTAATCGAAATTCGTGCATCGCCTTCGGCGCCAATCCTTGAAATTATCGCTGTTGACCTTGTTGGCCGCCATTCTACTCGGCTTGTGATGCCTTGGGTTCCTTCGGAGATTAATTCTAAATATAAATCACGCCCCAAATATTTACCGCCAGCGACGCTTATTTCACCGCTAGCAGTATTGGAGAATACGAGCCGGTCCAAACGTGTAATATCGCGTAAATTAGATATAACGTCAAAGCCGCCACCGGAGGCAAGATTGGCAAGGTTTGCCGCCAATTGCACAGTCTCGAGTGGTGTTAATTGAGCGCGGGACCTACCGAATAGGACTTGGGCCAAAATTTCATCTTGCGGCAATTCTGGTGTTGAGCTTAGCCTGATTTTGGGATCGGCGGCTGTGCCATTAATTGCAATTTTGGCGGTAAGATTATTGTCTTGCCTTTGCGCAACTAAGTTTAGGCGAATATTATTTGGATTGGAGGATAGAATAATCGTGCCATTGTCATCAAAAACAAAGCTGCGTCCGCCATATTCATATTCACCGCGATAAACTTTTGCTAGGCCAGTAAGATTTGGCGCACTTAGGCTACCGCGCGCTTTGGCATCAATAGAAAGCTCTAAATTGAGGCCAGAACCGCGAACAAAAATTCCGCGCGGGGCACTAATATTGACATCTAAGTCGACATTTTCTTGATTTTTACGAATATTGCTAACATTTGCACTTGGCGCTTTTGCTTGAAAATTATCATTAGCCAAAGTGGGGCGATTTATCTCTTCGACTTCAATATTGACAATACGATTGCCTGAAAGTGCGCGCGGCGAAAATTGCGCAAAATCAATATTCATATCACCGGCCAATTTTGCTCTTTGGTTTGCAATTCGTTCAAGCTTTAAAGCGGTGGTAGCATCTATTTTTGTTGTTTCTGAATCTACTAATCTAAATCTTCTTGTATTGATTGAAAAAACCGAGCTACCCTCGCCACTAATGATAATTTCACCTTGGCCATTTATGGTGCCACGCGCATTATCATTGGCACTGAAATTTGCAATTGAGATTTTATCTCCATCGGTGCGGCCGCTTAGGTTTAAATTATTTAGATTGAGGCCAATTGAAGATTCTCTAAAACTGCCTTTATCGAGCTTGAAATTACCAATCAGTTTGGGCGCATTTATTGTTCCGCCAATATTTCCTGCGCTATCAATATTGCCCGAAAGAATTCTTTCGCCCGCAAACACCAAATCGGCGAGGGGGCGTATTTCGCCCTTTACATCAAAGTTTCCAGATACTGGCTTTGTCCGCTCGACTAATAGGCGAAGTGGCGCTGCGCTAGAAATTACAGGTAGTTTCGCATTTGTATCTATTACTAGTCCTTGGGCATTTGTCGCCTTTAAATCAATTGCCAATTCATCATCATTAAGGCGCGCATTAATATTGCCATTGAGCGCAAGACTATTATTAAGGCCGCGTGTCCTTGCATCTTTTAATTCGCCAAACATCATTCCACGCAATTGATCGCCGCGGCCATTAATGTCTATTTCACCGGAGAAAGTGCCCATCATGTCACGGGCTATAAGGGTCAAAGCTATATTTTGCGCCTTTATATGATTTTGAACGCTTTGGCGGTTCTGTTGAAAATCAAAATCCAAATAGCCTTGGTTAATTGCATTGGCGCCTGAAAAATTTATTACGCCGCTTGCGCTTTGCTTATTGTCTTCAAATCCAATTTTAATCGGCTCTGAAATTAAAAAATTGCGCCCGTCTAATGCGCCTTTTCCGTTTACAATTATCCCATAAATATTGTTTTGGCCGGCAATGTGGGTTGTGCCGTTAAATGAAACCGGAAAAGTGCCAATTGTTGAAAACCTTGTATCAAGATTAAGGTTTGAAAGCGGTCCATTACCAGATATATTTAGGTTAGAAAATATTGTGTCCGAACCACGAAACTTAAAGCCGCTCCCGTTTGCTGTTACATTTGCCATAGTCTGACTATTGGTTTGCACCAATAATAGGCGGCCCGATAATACTCCACTTTGCAATAAAGCGCCTTGGGCCATTTTAAATTCAATATCGGCGCTTGGATCCCTATTCTTTAGAATTCGGGCACTCCCGCGTCCAGAAATGCCAGCACCATTCAAGCTTATATTGCGAACTTCCATACCACCGCTAACCGCGATAAGAACGCCTTCGCCACTGATTTTTCCAAAATCGCTATCGCCATCAAGTTTCAAGCTTGCTTGAAACGGATTTTGTCCAATTAGCATTTGGGAAGAAAAATCCGCAGAACGAAGCTTGGCAAAGCCAAAATTAACTTCGTCAATGCTTGATTTTAGATTAAGAACTGGCGCGCCAATTGGCCCCGTTAAATTTCCGGTTCCATTGAGATTTCCACCAACTTCAATCTTTCCAAATCTATTGGGGCCAATCAATTGCCATATTAGATTTAGCTCAAAACCATTTGCGCGCGAAATATTTCCTGCAAAATCAATATTTGTTTTGGGCGCGCTAATATTACCATTGTTTATCTGCGCCCCTAATTCATTAAAGCTAATTGCGCCTTTGATTTTCGGCGTTCGAGTAAGTAGATTTTCAACAATATCATTATTTGAGCTTATTTCGCTACCGATTAAGTCAAGACTAAGGCCCGAATTCGAGTTCGCCTTATTGATTGCTAAAGCCCAGGTCCCCGCCGCAGTTCCTTTGAGCTTTGCAATATCAAGAACCTTGTTTTCCAGTTTAACAAGGCCACCCAAAGTGGCAATAGGAGCCATCAGATTAATCGATTTACCCGATGCTTCGAGTGCGCTTAGCCGCAATTTAATATCATTCATCGAAAAATTATTTTGGCCAAAAACA
>CAYTWK010000030.1:0-13041 GCA_964442095.1 uncultured Caulobacteraceae bacterium
CGTTGGCGGCGGCACTGCCGGCTGGATGGCTGCTGCGGCAATTGTAAAATTAATGGGCCCGCGCCTTTCAATTACTTTGGTTGAATCCGATGAAATTGGGATTGTCGGTGTCGGCGAGGCGACAATCCCACCTATCAAGATCTTCAATGATTTGGTGCGTATTGACGAAGATGATTTCCTGGAAAAGACCCAAGGCACCTTTAAACTTGGCATACAATTTGTTGATTGGTTCAAAAAGGGGCACACTTATTCGCATGATTTCGGCCCAATTGGAAAAGATTTGGGGTATTTTCCATTTCATAATTATTGGCTTAAACAGCGCGAAAGAGGCAGGTCAGAAAGTCTTTGGGATTATAGCGTAAATAATCTTGCTACCCGCCAAAACAAATTTGATAGACTTGAATGGATACCAGAATCTCCGCTTCCGGGTATAGTTCATGCATTTCATTTTGACGCATCATTATACGCAAAATACTTGCGCTCATTGGCCGAGAAAATGGGCGTTAAGCGCATAGAAGGAATAGTCACGAATGCAGAGCTAAATCCGCAAAGTGGCGATATAGAATGTGTCAAGCTTAAGGATGGCCGTAAAATTGAGGGCGATTTCTTTATTGACTGCACGGGCTTTAGATCGCTTTTGATTGGCGAGACCTTGGGGACGAAGTTTGAAGATTTTTCTGGGTTTTTGCCGGTTAATCGCGCACTTGCGGTTCCTTGCGAAAGCGTATCGCCTCTGACGCCTTATACGCGCTCTACGGCGCATGAGGCCGGCTGGCAATGGCGCATTCCATTGCAACACCGGATTGGCAATGGCGCTGTATACTGCTCCGATTTTATGAAAGATGATGAAGCTCATGATCAATTAATGAATAATCTTGACGGCAAACCGCTTGCAGATCCGCGTTTGATAAAATTCACCACGGGCCGCCGCAGTGATTTTTGGGTTAAAAATTGCGTCGCAATTGGGCTTTCTGGCGGCTTTCTGGAACCACTTGAATCAACGGCGATTCACATTATTCAAACTGCGATTGTCCGCTTAATCGAGTTCTTTCCGCACAAGGGCGAAAATAAAGAAGCTGCGCTCGAATATAATAATCTTCTAAAGTCTGAGTTCGATTATATACGTGACTTTATTGTTCTTCATTATCATGCCAATGAGCGCTTGGGCGAAAAGTTTTGGGATTATATGCGTGAAAAATCCATCCCTGATACTCTGCAGCATAAGATCGATTTGTTTCGCCAAGCTGCCACAATAAATGCCCATCATAGCGATATTTTCAAACTCTCAAGCTGGCTACAAGTGATGATTGGCCAAGGAATCATTCCAGATTCCTATCATCCATTTGCCAATACAATTGCGCCCCAAGACCTAGACAGCTATATGGAAAGTCTAAGAATGATAATGAGCTCAGCGGTTGATATAATGCCGAGCCATGAGGCCTTTATTGCGCGAAATTGCCGCGCCCGAAATCGTTAAATAGGCCGCATATGTTTGAAGTTAATCCAAACGCAAACATCAGCTTTAGGCGATTTGGGATAGAAGAACAGCCTATCCTAATAATTGATGATTTAATGTCGAACCCTCAGGAACTTGTGGAATTTGCAATAAATGCTGACTGGCAGGCACCGCAATCTGGACTTTATCCTGGGATAATTGCCGAGCCGCCAAAGCAATATTTGATTGAAATTGCCACAAAACTAAAGCCAGATTTTTGCCGCGCCTTTAATTTTCCTTCCTCAAAGTCTCTAAGTGCGACTGGATTTTTTGCATTGACTACAAAGGGTCTAGAAGACTTCGGGCCATGGCAAAGGATACCGCATTTTGATCAAAGTGATATGGATAGCCTTGCGATGGTGCATTATCTTAACCCAAGCCAAATTGGTGGCACTGGGTTTTTCATGCATACCCCAAGCGGATATGAATCAATCAATCCACGTCGTCAAACTTCATACAACCAAGAAGTTCAAGAATGGTTGGACGCGAATCCCACAGCATTAATTGATTTTGCAGGGAAAAATACGCCAAATTATGAATTGATTTTTGAAGTGCCATTTGCTTTCAATCGGGCAGTAATTTATCCGTCATATGTATTGCATTGTGCTCTCTATAATAGCAAAAGCCAAGACGATAATCCGCTAAGCGGTCGGCTTACTCTTAATAGTTTTTGGGCTCCAAACTATTAAAATAAATGCAATTTAGATCAAAAGTCCAATCTTGCAAATTTTTGTATTTTTCGTGCTCTGAAACGAAAAAATTTCACAAATTATGCCTCAATACACCAAGTAGTAATATAAAAGCCCTTTATTCACTTAATCTATAAATAAATGCTTGCTCGGTGCGCGCATTATGTTAGAATTGCAAAAAAATGCAAATCACATCTCTGATTTGCAAGACTCGGGCGAAAAGTCTGAACAAGCTGGGGAGAAAGTGATGCGTAAATCTATCCATACAAATATTGTGTCGCTTGCAATTCTTGCAGCTTTAGGTTTGCAATCTGGAATTGCCAATTCTGCGCCAAAGGCTAAATCTGCGCGGGCTGAAAGTCCCGAGAGGGCGCAATTTTTGTCTCGGCCCTTTCAAAATGAAATTACCTATTTTTTATTGCCTGATAGATTTGAAAATGGTGACCCCGCGAATGATACAGGTGGAATAGCTGGCGATAGGCTTAAAACTGGGTTTGATCCAAATCATAAGGGTTTCTTCCTTGGTGGTGACATTAAGGGGCTTATCAATAGGTTAGATTATATAAAGGGTCTTGGCGCGACCGCGATTTGGGTTGCGCCCATCTTTAAAAACAAGCCAGTTCAAGGGCCATTGGGTGATGAGTCTGCGGGTTATCACGGATATTGGGTAACTGATTTTACTCAAGTAGATCCGCATTTCGGCACCAATGAAGACTTTGCAGAATTGGTAAGACGTGCCCATTCAATGGGTCTAAAAGTCTATATGGATATAATTGTTAATCACAGCGCCGATGTAATACAATACAAAGAATGCCCGACCTCGAGCTGCCAATATAGAAGCAAAGGCGAATATCCATATGGCAAAAGAGGTGGGATTAACGGCCCTTCTATAAATAATGGATTTGTCGGGGACAAAAATGGTTCGAGCGCAAACTTTGCAAAACTAAATGACCCTAATTATGCATATACACCCTTTGTGCCAGAGCACGAAAAAAATGTAAAAGTTCCTGCATGGCTCAATAATCCAATCTATTATAATAATCGCGGTGATTCAAATTGGTATAGTGAGGGCGCGGTCTATGGTGACTTTTCCGGCCTTGATGATTTGATGACCGAACACCCACGCGTCATCAACGGATTTATTGATATTTTCGGCGATTGGATTGAAAAATATAAAGTCGATGGCTTTAGAATTGATACGGCAAAACATGTAAATCCAGAATTTTGGCGCAAATTCGTGCCAGCTATCGAGGCGCGCGCAAGAAGTGCCGGCGTCCCAAATTTTAGAATTTTTGCCGAAAACGCTTTCGATGAAGTGAATCCTGGTGCTTTGGCCGCCTTAGTGAAAAATCAAAATATGCAAAGCACTTTGGACTTTTCGTTTCAAAGAGCAGTTGAAGAAGCGATAGCCCACAATAGCGGAACCGAAGTTTTCGATAGATTATTTAGTGGAGATGTCCTTTATCCAAATGGCGAGAAAACCGCTTTAAGGCTTGAAACCTTCATTTCAAATCACGATACTGGCCGCATTGCTATGAAGATAAAGCGCGCAAACCCAAATATTTCCGAAGACGAATTACAAAAGCGGGTAATCTTATCGCATGCTATGCTGATGTTCCTTCGCGGCTCGCCGGTCATATATTCAGGTGATGAGCAAGGCTTTGTGGGAAAAGGTGGGGATCAAGCGTCGCGCCAACCATTGTTTGCTAATCAAGTTGTTCATTATAAAGACGATATTATTACAGGCACCGATAAAACTCATTCGGACGCGCATTTTAACCCTAATCATACAATCTATCAGGCAATATCGCAGATGGCGCGCATACGTCAATCGAACGATGTCTTGATAAATGGTCGGCAAACTATGCGCAGAGTTACCAAAGAGCCTGGTATTCTTGCAATTTCGCGCATCAATTCTGATGGTCACGAAGCGCTATTAGTTTTCAATACTTCGCTTCGGGATATAAATGCTGGAATTGAGGTTGAATATAATTCTAGCACTTGGACGAGTTTAGCTGGAAATTGCCCATCCACAAGTCGGGCAAAATCGGCCATTAATTTGACGATTCCTGCGCTTTCTTATACTGTTTGTCTAGGAAACAAGCGGCGCTGATATGAATATCTTAGTCAAAGAAAAGCCAAGTATTAAAGAAAATAGCGCTATTGAATGGTGGCGCGGAGCTGTAATTTATCAAATCTATCCGCGATCCTTTATGGATGCCAATAATGATGGCATTGGTGATTTGCGCGGAATAATTGAAAAGCTGGATTATGTCGCATCAATCGGCGTTGACGGCATTTGGATATCGCCGTTTTTCACTTCGCCAATGAAGGATTTCGGATATGATGTTTCCGACTATTGCGGTGTCGATTCTATGTTTGGAACGCTTGCCGATTTTGATGAATTAGTCACCAAGGCGCACAGATTAGGGCTTAAAGTTATAATTGACCAAGTTTATTCGCACACGTCAGATGCGCATTCATGGTTTAACGAAAGTCGCCGATCAAAAGACAATGAAAAGTCAGATTGGTATGTATGGGCCGACGCAAAACCAGACGGATCCCCTCCAAATAATTGGCAAGCGGTATTTCACGGTAGCGCATGGACATGGGATGCGCGGCGTAGGCAATATTATTTCCATAATTTCCTTCCAGAGCAACCGGATTTAAATTTCCACAATCCAAAAGTTCAAGCCGCGCTTTTGGATGTTGCGCGGTTTTGGCTTGATAGAGGTGTTGATGGTTTTCGCCTCGACGCATTGAATTTTGCAATGCATGATGAGCAATTACGCGATAATCCGCCGGTTCCATTCTCGCCAAATTTTACGCGCCCATATGATTTTCAATCGCATATTTATAGCCAATCAAATCCTAAATTAATGGATTTTATCGATAAATTGGGCGCGCTTATAAATTCTTATGGCGGCCGCTTTACTGTCGCCGAGGTTGGTGGCCAAGATTCTGAAAAAGAAATGCAATCGTTTATCGAAGGTCGCCAAAGATTAAACACAGCTTATGGCTTTAATTTTCTCTATGCCAGCGAAATTTCGGTCGATTTAATTGTAGATTCTTTGGGAAAATGGCCAAAGTCAGGTTTTGAATATTGGCCGTCATGGGCGTTTTCAAACCATGATGCGCCGCGCGTTATCTCGCGCTGGGCCAAGGGGCGCGATGAGGCGGATTTTGCAAAATTGTGCATATTATTATTGGCATCTTTGCGCGGAAATATTTTTCTCTATCAAGGGGAAGAGTTAGGCCTAAATCAGGGCGAAGTTTCATTTGAAAAACTTCAAGATCCCGAGGCAATTATTAATTGGCCGCTTACTTTGGGCCGCGACGGTGCACGGACACCAATGGTATGGCAAAGCCAATTGGATGGGTATGGTTTTGGCACTAAAGAACCATGGCTACCGATTGATAAGAAGCACCCAACAAAGGCAGTCGATATTCAAGAAAAAGACCCCAAAAGCGTTTTGAATATAACACGGCAGATCCTAAAAATGAGACGCGATAATCCGGCATTGGTAAATGGCGATATTGAAATCGTTCAAAAATCTGATGACTTATTGGCGTTCACGCGTTCTTGGGAAAACCAAAAAGTCCTATGTGTATTCAATTTGGGCCAAGAAACAATTTCATTTTCACCCAATCAGAAATGCGAAATTATATTCGAAACCGGCGCGGCGGAATTAAATCAAATACCAGTGTGCGGTGGCTATTGGGCGATTATCAAATAAAGCCAGCCACTTAGCCACCACAAGAATCGCGGACAATCAGATCGGTTGGAACTCTCTCAGATGGGATTTCCGCGCTACCACCTGCGCCAATTAGTTTAGAGACTAATACTTTACCCGCCTTTTCGACATTTTGGGAAATGGTGGTTAAAGCAGGCTGGGCAAAGCGCGAAAACTGCACATTATCATAGCCAACAATGGAAACGTCTTTAGGCACTGAAAAGCCTTTTCGCAAAAGAGAGCGCATTGCCCCAAGCGCAATCATATCTGATGCTGCGACTATGCCATCAAATTCGATATTTTCTCCAACTAATTCATCAATACTCGCTTCGCCGGATTCAAAGTCAAAATGGGTCTGTAGAATTAACTTCTCATCGATATCAATTCCTTGCTCGCGTAAAGCTTCTATATAGCCTTGATGCCTTTGCATCACTTCGGGCGCGTTAGCATAGCCAAGAAACGCAATTTTCTTTCGCCCTAATCGGAGGAGGTGTCTTGTTGCTCTGCGCCCGCCGACGAAGTTATCAGAACCTATCGAGCAATATTGCTGGCCTGGTAATTCTGCGCCCCAAACTACAAATCGCTTTTGGGTTTGCGCTAATTGGTTAAACTCTTCGTGAAGCGTGCTTTGACCAAGGAAGATAACGCCTTCTGCGCGATTGGTTTCCATTACTTCTAACAAGTCGTCATGGCCTGAGGGCGAAACGTGCGAAACCAAGAAATCGCATCCACGTTCCCTGGCGGCTTCACCTATTGACGCTACTAATTCGAGAACAAATGGATCTGATAATTTAGGCTCGCGCGCTTGGGGCTGCGGAATTACAATTGCAATTGTTGCCTCTGCGCCTAACGGCCCTGCTGGGGTATAGCGGCGGAACGGGTAATTATTTGCCAAAGCCAATTGCCATATTTTGCGCTTTGTAGCACTATTTACTGCTGGACTGTCCGATAAAGCGCGCGAAACTGTAGCAATAGAAACTCCAGCCAAGGTCGCTAAATCCTCAAGCTTTTTCATATCTTTCGCCATTAAATTTCCTCTAAATCATATTCATTAGTTTTGTTTGCAAACTTTTTCATATTGCAAATTAAAATGCAACATTTATAGTGCTTTTTTAATGCAAAAAATGAAAAACAGGGGAAACCAAAGATGAAACTCAACAAAAAAATAGTCTGTATTCTGATTCTTTCGTTTGGCTGGCTTTTCGCATCAAACGCAATGGCAGAGAAAGTTGCAAGTGCAGCTTCGCCATCGAATGTTCTAAAGGTGAACCTCGAACTCGATAATGATGGAAGAATTCTTTATTCAGTTGAGCGTTTCGGCCGGACAATTGTTTCTCCCTCATTGCTGGGCTTTATGCTTGCCGATACTGGCCGTATGGAGCGTGGATTTGTATTAACTAATAAAGCCAATAAAAGCCATAGCGAGACTTGGGAGCAACCATGGGGTGAGCGTCGTTTTGTTCGTGATAGCCACAATGAGCTAAAGGTCAGCTTTAAAGAGAAAGAGGGCCAAAAGCGCGACATTTCAGTTACTTTTCGTGTTTTCGACGATGGGATTGGCTTTAGATATAATTTTGAATCACAAGGGCCGGTTTTAATTGTTGATGAATTAACCGAGTTTCGCATTGCACCAAATGCAACCGCTTGGTGGATACCAGCCGGTGAGCCAAATCGTTATGAGTTATTGTATGCAAAAACTCCTTTAAACCAAGTTACACAGGCGCATACGCCAATAACTATAAAGACCGATGACGGAGTTTATGTTTCGTTTCATGAAGCTGCTTTGGTGGACTATTCAGCTATGTGGTTACGCCGGACCGAAGGCCAGATTTTTCGCGCCCAATTATCACCAGGGCCAGATGGGGTAAAAGTTCGCCGCAATGGTCCATTTTCAACGCCGTGGCGGACTTTGGTCATATCGGATAGAGCGGGGGGCCTTGCTGAATCCGATCTTATCTTAAACCTAAACGAGCCGAATAAATTGGGCGATGTTTCATGGGTAAAGCCGCATAAATATGCAGGTGTTTGGTGGGAAATGCACCTTGATACTAAATCATGGGGATCTGGACCAAAGCATGGTGCAACCAATGCCAATGTCAAAAAGCATATAGATTTTGCAGCTGCCAATGGTTTTCGAAGCGTCCTTGTAGAAGGCTGGAATATAGGCTGGGACGGCAATTGGTTCCTAAATGGCCGTGAGTTCAAATTCGATCAACCATATCCAGATTTTGATATGAAAGAACTGGCGCGTTATGGCGCGGCAAGAGGCGTTCATTTAATGGGGCATCATGAAACTTCGGCTAATATTTGTAATTATGAGGCCCAGCTTTCTGCCGCGCTTGATTATGCCAAAGCTAATAATATTGAAGCAATTAAAACTGGCTATGTGGCCGATGCAGGCGGCGTTGTTAGTTGCGATGATCCCAAAAAGGAAGTCTTGCAATGGCACGACGGTCAAAGAATGTCGCGCCATCATTTGCATGTTGTCACAGAGGCCGCAAAGCGCAAAATTGCAATAAATCCGCACGAGCCAATAAAAGATACGGGGCTTAGAAGGACTTATCCAAATTGGGTTGCGCGCGAAGGGGCTAGAGGCCAAGAATATAATGCATGGGGCATTCCACCAAATCCACCAGAACATGAGGCAAACCTTTTTTTTACACGTATGCTTTCTGGTCCGATGGATTTTACACCGGGCGTAATTAGCCTTCGTGGTCGAAATGGCTCAAAAATTGAAAGCACGGTCGCAAAGCAATTGGCATTGTATGTAGTTTTATATTCGCCAATTCAGATGGTAACTGATTTGCCCGAAAATTATGCCGCCAACCCTAAGGCGTTTCAATTTATTAGGGATGTGCCGGTGGATTGGTTCGATTCTAAGGTTTTGGCAGGCGAAATCGGTGATTATGTTGTGGTTGCACGCAAAGATAAAGCATCCGAGGATTGGTATATTGGCGCGGTAACTGATGATCAGGGCCGCAACATAAATGTGCCGCTAGGATTTTTAAATCCCAACAAGAAATACATTGCCCAAATTTATCGCGATGGCGATAATGCAGATTGGCGCACCAATGAATTTGACTTTAAAGTCGAAGAAAAGCCTGTGACCTCTAGCGACAGTATCAATATTCGCATGGGTGCTGGCGGTGGCCAAGCTATTCGATTTAAGGCCATAAATTAAAGACAGTGCATTGCATCTAATTGGATTTGCTCGCAAAAATGCGTGCAAATCCTAATGCAATTTAATTGTCAAATGGCAACGCTTTAGGCTATGAAAACTTGGTAACGGCATTTTCTGCTCATTGTATGTTCATAAACAAACTATTATGATAAATACGAAACACCAAAATTGAGGTCTAGCTTGAAATTTAATTCCAAATATATTGTGGCTATAGGTTCTGTTGCTGCTTGCTTCGCAAGTGTTGCGCTTGCCCAAATTGCAGAAAACGGCAGTCAAACACCAAGCGCCAAGGCAGCTGCAATTGCAAATTCAATTGTGCCTAATGCCCAGGATGCCTTGCCGTCGGTAAATACGGCGCCTCTTTCAACAAATGCAATGATTTCGATACCAGCTGTTGATGAAGGGGCGGCTCGTGCGGTTCTAGCTGAAGGATCAAGCGCAAACGCAAATGGAAATCTCGTGGCGGCAATTGCGGCTTGGTCAAAGGCATATTCAATGGCGCCAGCGACACCCGAAGGGCGCAAAATAGCTCGTGAGGCAGCAAAGCGCCTAGGGTTTGCTGCGGTTGAAAATCGCAATGCACGCATGGCCGAAAGCTATTGGGCCGCCGAGGCGATATTGGCGCGTAAATTATATTTTGCTGGTGCAATAAATGCGCGCGCTTTCTCTGAAAGCCTTTCACACTGGGCGTCAGGTGCGGGCGCTATGGGTCGCTCGGCTGAAAGTTCGGCCTTTGTATTTTACGCCGCCGAAGTTCGTGCGCGTGCCCAAGCGGCGCAATCTTCGCAAATTTTAAACCGCGAATCTAGTTTTAAGGCCGATAAAGTTGAGAGCATTCGGGTTGATGCCGGCGGGCTTTGCGTAACTGATAATATTGAAATCCTAAAGGCACACGTTAGCTGCGACGATGAGCGCTCAATGCGCTCGGATGCCGTTTCGCTACAAACTCGCCAAATAACTGCCGATGCACCGCCGCCGCCAACCAAGGCTGAACGCGAAGCTGCCGAAGCCAAAAAGAAAAAGAATGGCGAGGAATAATTCACGCAATGCCAAGTGCGTCAGTTGAAATTGTTGAAGTATCGCCGCGCGATGGTTTGCAAAATGAGACTGAAATAATATAGACTGAAACCAAAATACCGCATATTAACCGCGCTATAGATTTCGGCTTTCGCAGAATAGAAGTTGCAAGTTTTGTGAACCCAAAGCGCGTGCCGCAAATGGCCGACGCTGAGGCAGTAATTGACGGCCTCGATTTTACAAACGGCGTTACTTATATCGGCCTTGCATTAAATGAACGCGGCGCAGAAAGAGCATTAAAGACAAAAGTCCATGAAATAGGTGCTGTCGCTTGCGCATCAAATGGCTTTGCAATGAATAATCAGGGGCAAACGAGCGAACAAAGCGCACATATTGCCGCAAATATCGTCGAGCTTGCTCGCAAAGAAGGCCGCAGTGCGCAAATAACAATTTCTACCGCTTTTGGCTGCCCATTTGATGGCGAAACCGATCCTAATTGGGTGGTTGAAATTGCAAAAATATGTGCGGCCGCAAAGCCGCGCGAAATTGCGATTGCCGATACAATTGGCGTGGGTGTTCCAATCCAAGTCAGCGATTTATGCGCCCGTGTGAAGGCCGCAATTGGCGATATTCCGCTTCGGGCCCATTTTCACAATACCCGCAATACCGGTATTGCAAACGCTTGGGCAGCGTTTGTGGCAGGGGCGAGCGTACTTGATTCCAGTCTTGGCGGTCTAGGCGGCTGCCCATTTGCGCCCAATGCCACGGGAAATATCCCAACCGAAGATTTGGCCTATATGCTTTCAAGAAGCGGCGTTGAAACCGGAATAAATCTTGAAAAAATGATTGAAACCGGGCTATGGCTATCGGATGTGATGGGCAGAAAGCTGCCGGCAATGCTACCAAGGGCGGGATTATTCCCCGTCTAGGCCATAGGCAGTATGGAGCGCCCGCACCGCAAGCTCTGTATAGCTAGCGTCAATCAAAACCGAGATTTTGATTTCGGAGGTTGAAATATTTTCAATATTAATGCCTTTTTTGGAAAGCGCTTCAAACATTATTTTCGCGACCCCGACATGCGAGCGCATACCAACGCCAATAACCGAAACCTTGGATACATCTTTCTTTACGATAATATCGGCAAAACCAATTTTTTCGCGAAGATTTTTCATTATTTCGCGCGCGCGCTCGGCTTCGCGTTCAGGCAAAGTAAATGTCATATTAACTGCGCCTTCGGTGCGGCTTGGCGCCTGCACAATCATATCGACGTTAATATTTGCGTCGGCCATCGCGCCAAAAATGTGCGCCGCAACGCCCGGATTATCTTCTAGGCCGATAATTGAAACTTTGGCCTCATCGCGGCTATAGGCGATGCCTGATACTATTTGCTTTTCCACGATTTCTTCCTCATCACATACTATTGTGCCAGCATTATTATTATCGCCTGGCTCAACGAAAGAACTTAAAACCCGCACCGGGACTTTTTTGGCCATCGCCAATTCCACCGAGCGTGTTTGCAAAACTTTTGCGCCCAAAGACGCCATCTCGAGCATTTCTTCATAAGATATTTTTGAAATACGCTGCGCCTTGGAGGTTATTCTTGGGTCGGTTGTATATACACCATCGACATCGGTATAAATATCGCAGCGTGCCGCATTCAAAGCCGCCGCCACAGCCACCGCAGAAGTATCGGATCCGCCGCGCCCTAATGTTGTTACACGCTCTTCATCGGTAAGACCCTGAAACCCCGGTATAATAGCGACCACGCCGCTTTCCATTGACTCGAGTAAATCTGGCGAGTCGATTGCGGTAATCCGCGCACTTGCATGAACGTCAGAGCTTTCGATTGGAATTTGCCAACCTTGCCAAGATCGCGCGGGAATCCCCATACGGCGCAAAGCCAATGCCAAAAGGCCGGTGGTTACTTGCTCTCCAGTGGAGACAATAACATCGTATTCGTCATTAAATTCTTCAGGGCTTAGGCCTTCACCGGCTTTGTTTGCCAAATCAACTAAGCGATTGGTTTCGCCCGACATTGCCGAAACAATAACCGCGACCTTATTGCCACCCTTAATTTCATGGGCAACAAAGCGCGCAACGCGGTTTATCCGCTCTACATCGCCAACCGATGTTCCGCCGAATTTCATTACAATAAGTGACATTTAACTATCCAAGTTTTGTCGGGCAAAAGCCCTAAAAACTTCAAAAGGTCAATGGTTTTGCGCATTAATTTTGCAATTTTTGGCGGTTTAGATGGTTTTGGCGCAATAAAATGCCAAACGCTTCACTTGGTAAAGCGTTTTATTTTTCTTTGGCGTTCAGCGGCTTCGCCGCTTGGCGGCACGCAGCCTGCGCTTCCGCTTGGGCGCTATGTCGCTGCGCTCCAATTCTTACTGGAGGGAAGGTAGTTTTCGCTTTTAATGCGGTTAGTGATATGGCACAATGGGCTATGACCACATTGCACGCAAATCAAACCTCCATAGATCCCACTGAAGTTGAAAAATTTACCAAAATGGCCGATGATTGGTGGAACCCAAATGGTAAGTTTCGCCCGCTTCATAAATTTAACCCGACGCGTCTAAAATTCATTCGTGAGAATGTTTTGCGCCATTTTAATCGCCCGACTTCAAATGCTCCTTTTGCTGGTCTAAAGCTTTTGGATATTGGTTGCGGCGGCGGCCTACTTTCGGAACCTATGGCAAGATTGGGCGCTGATGTAACGGCGATTGATGCAACTTTGCCCAATATAAGGACCGCACAGGCGCACCTTCTAAAAAGCGATATTCAAATTGATTACCGCCACACCACCGCCGAAGAACTATTAAAAACCCGTGCTGGCAAATTTGACGTTATCCTTAATATGGAAGTAATAGAGCATGTAGCCAATCCCGCAATGTTTTTGCAAAGCTCCATAGAGCTTTTGGC
>CAYTWK010000031.1:0-12970 GCA_964442095.1 uncultured Caulobacteraceae bacterium
TATAAAGAGTGTTGCAGAGACTCTGATGAAAAATGTGCGCGAATCCGATCTTGTAGGGCGAATTGGCGGTGATGAATTTGCAGTTCTATTGGCAAAAGCCTCGCCGGAAGAAGCCGCACAAAAGGCGCAAGGCCTTTCGAATGCCATTAATAATGCGCGAATTGTGCATGAAGGGGTTTCATTGGGCGTAAGTGCGACTTTTGGCCTCCATAATATTAGCCCAAATGATAGTGCCCAAAGCGCGATGGATAGCGCCGATAGCATTATGTATGCCAATAAACTAAATCCAAAAATCGCATTTCTGTAAAACAAGAGCCCGCCAAATTGACGGGCTTTTTTTATTGCTGACGCACTAATCGACCAAAATACGAAGTGCGCAAAAACTTATTAGTTTGAGTCGAGTAGCAGAAAGCAAGCGCAGGCTGTATTGGACATACAGCCAAGCGCAGCTGACGCACTAATCGACCAAAATAATATGTTTTTTACGATGCGTAATATTCGACTACGAGATTAGGTTCCATATTCGCAGCATACGGCACGTCCGACAATTCTGGAACGCGGACATAGGTTGCGCGCATATTTGCTGGATCCATATCGACATATTCTGGAACATCGCGCTCTGGTGATTGAAGTGCTTCTAGAACCAATGCCATTGTGCGTGATTTTTGTTTCACTTCGACAACATCACCCGGACGCAAGCGATATGAAGGAATATTGGCTTTTTTGCCATTCACGGTTACGTGGCCGTGGTTTACAAACTGACGAGCCGCGAAAACAGTTGGCACGAATTTAGCGCGGTAAACCAATGCATCAAGGCGTGATTCAAGCAAACCAATTAGGTTCTCGGCAGTATTGCCTTTCATGCTTGCAGCCAATTCATACATGGTCGCGAATTGCTTTTCACTAATAGAGCCATAATAGCCTTTTAGTTTTTGCTTTGCGCGCAATTGTTCGCCAAATGCAGACAATTTGCCGGCACGAGCAGATGGGCCATGTTGACCAGGCTTGTATGCACGTTTGTTAAAAGGAGATTTTGCACGACCCCAAATGTTTTCACCCATACGGCGGTCGATTTTATACTTTGCGCTATGACGCTTTGACATCTTAATACCTTTGTGTGTGAGTTCGGGTGGCACCCATGCACCACTATTGAAATGGCCGAATTTCACAATCCATAAACTCGGGCAAGCCCAAGAAGTGGCGCATAGACCGCAAAAGACGATAAGAGTCAAGTAAATTAACTGATAAATCAGAGGATTTTACAATCATTTGGGCTTTAATAATTGCTAATCGATTGAAATTTGCTTTAGTGAAATGGATATGACCGAATAATCGTTTTATCGAAAATGGGGGAAGATATGGCGCAAGTTAGCGATAAGAGGATTCTCATTACTCAGGCCGATGAATTTATGGGGCCGGCAATCTGCGAGCTATTGAAGCAAAAAGGTGCGCAGATTATTGAAGGCAAGGGTTCTTTGCGGGAATTAGATTCTTCGGCGGACTTGATTAGCAATGCTGGCAGTTTTGATGTTTTAATTATAAACCTTGCTATAAAGGCCCCGTCTTTGGCGATTGGGGAAATAGATGATGAAAATTGGCGCGAACTCTTCGAAACTATTGTTGATCCGCTTCCGCGATTAGTTAAAGCAGCCAGCGAAGTATTTAAGGCGCGCGGCGGCGGCAAAATTATACTAATCGGCAGCGCATCTGCATTAAGAGGTATGGCATTTCAATCTGCCTATAGCGCAGCGCGCGGGGCACAATTAGCATTTGTTCAGGCCGCCGGCGTAGAGCTCGCGCGGCATAATATTCAATTAAACGCCATAGCGCAGAATTTTGTTGATAATCCAACTTATTTTCCGTCCGAAGTGCAAGCCAACCCCAAATTTCAAGAAAGGCTAAAGCGCGAAGTGCCACTTGGCCGCTTAGTTAGCGCAAAAGAAGATGCAAGCTTTATCGCCTATTTATGTAGCGATGAGGCATCATGCTTTGTTGGCCAAATCTTCCCGATTTGTGGCGGTTGGGTAGTTCGATAGTGCGAATTATCGATTTGCATGGGCAATCTTTAAGAGAATAAAACACACATAGAATCTGCAGAATAGTTTGGCGCTTTTCAATTCTTACATTATGACCTTGAATAAAATACGATAATAATGGGAGTTTATATGCCGCTTTCTTCACTTTTTAAACCATTCGAACTTAAGACCATAAAGTCAAAAAACCGCATTGCTATGGCGCCAATGACGCGCTCGTTTAGCCCTGCTGGTATTCCAGGCGACAATGTTGCTGATTATTATCGCCGGCGTGCCGAACATAATGTCGGCCTTATTATTACCGAAGGCACAGTCATTGAGCGGCCAGCTTCCAAGAATGATGAAAACGTTCCAAACTTTTATGGTGATGCTTTGAAAGGTTGGCAAAAAGTTGTCGATGACGTCCATGCAGCAGGCGGCCAAATAGCGCCGCAATTGTGGCACACTGGCAATGTCAAAGGTCGCGGTGCCTATAATCCCGAGCCGAAGGATAGCCCATCGGGCCTTCACGCTGCAGGGAAAAAGTCGGTAGAACCTATGAGTGAAGAAGCAATTGCCGATACCATAGCCGCCTATGCCAAAAGCGCAAAATATGCCAAAGACATGGGGTTTGATGCAATCGAACTACACGGCGCGCACGGCTATTTAATTGACCAATTTTTTTGGCAAGATTTAAATCTGCGCACTGATAAATGGGGCGGCGCCACAATTAAAGAGCGCAATATGTTTGCCGAAGAAGTGCTAAAGGCGTGCCGCGCAGCAGTGGGCGAAGACTTTGCAATAATAATTCGAGTTTCACAATGGAAACAACAAAATTATGAATCGCGGATTGCAAATACGCCAGAAGAAATGAGCGAATGGCTTGGCGGTTTGGTTGATGCTGGCGCGGATATTCTTCATTGCTCACAAAGACGCTTTTGGGAGCCGGAATTTGAAGGTTCAGACTTAAATTTTGCCGGTTGGGCAAAAAAGCTTATTGGCGTTCCGACAATCTCGGTCGGTTCAGTTGGGCTTTCGGGTGAATTTGTTGCGGCCTTTATGGGCGAGGGATCTACACCATCATCAATTGATGGGGTTCTAAAGCGCCTAGAGGCAAATGAATTTGACATGATCGCCGTTGGGCGTGCGCTTTTAAATGACCCTGAATGGGTCGATAAAATCCAATCTGGCCGACATGATGAACTAAAGTCATACAGCGTGCGCGATTTGGCAACGCTTTATTAAAGTGGATAATTTGGGCCATTAAAAACAGCCCAAATTCCATTTCCTAAATTACAGATTTATTTGGGAGGCGAATAAGGCAATGAAGAATGGTGCAATACAATGCGCACTTTTCCTGCATCATCTTTTTCGAAAGCCCAAGTTTTATCAACAGTGGTAACTTTGCCATCAGTGCCGGTAAGCATGACTTTACCCATAGTTAAAGCCTGATTTCCATTAATGCGCACGGCGGCATTTTGGAACGCATAACCGCGCCAGCCTTTTAACGCAAAGCCACTATCATTTGGAAAAGCGGAATCGCCACCAACGAAATAGGCCAAAGCGCCAGCTTTAGTGGTTCTAAATGTCTGCGCACCATGGGTCAAAGTTGGTTTGAACAAGACTGGGCCGGAATTATAGCCATAGGCTGAGTCCAAAACATTATTTGCTAGTGCTTTTGCCGCAGCAAGGCCGCGCTCGTCATAGGTTTTAGAAATAGCAATTAGAGCCTCGCCCCAAGCTTTTTGGGCCGCCTCAACTTCTGCCGCAGTAATATTTGAGTTTACAACATTATTACCAAATGAACTGGTTGCAGTTTGAGCTGCCAAAGCCATAGGCAGAGCAACAGAACCGGCGATGAAACACAATGCTAAAGTCTTTATTTTCATATCTTCTCCCTTAAAAGGCGCGAATTAATAGCGCGATTATTGATATGGTGTCGCATTAGCAAGATTCAAGGCTTCAATCGAAGTTAGTGAGGTTTTTTTTCAGCAGGCGGAAAATTGAGTATTATTTGACTAATATTAGCCAATCAAAACCTACAGAAAATTTAATTGAATAACGATAAGGTTTACAATAGTCTCTTTTGAAACTTTTATCGGGAGAGGCTAAAATGTTAAATCGGCGCGAAATTTTAAAAAATACTGCAATCATGGGTATTGGGGTCAGTGCAAGTGCGACTGGAATTGGTGTTTTTGCCAATGCAGGTGACATGACTGCATCAAGAGCACTAGCCAATACACTTGATACCGCGTTTCAAAATTATCTTCGTATGTCGCCGATTTTGTGCACATCTGTTGGTTTTGATAAAGGTGAATTAGCCTATCAAAAATCTAAACTTGACTATGCAGATCAAGCCTCGCGCGATAAATATCTCGCCTTCGCTAATAAATTAACTTCCGAGCTGAAGTCCATCAAAAGAGACGAATTATCGGGTATGGATCGTATTAATTATGATACCGTGCTTTGGGACGCCGAGCATACATTAAATGGCGCAAATAAATTTAAAGGCACGTCAATGGGCGGCAATCCATACCCAATTACGCAGCTAACTGGTGCATACCAATCAATCCCTGATTTCCTAAATAGCCAACACTCAGTTAATAATAGGGCCGATGCAGAAAGCTATGTTGCGCGCCTTCACGAATATGCAAAATTGCTTAACCAAGAAACTGATAATTTCAATTCAGACAGCGCGATTGGCATTACGCCTCCTGATTTTGTCTTGGAAAGAGCATTAGAGCAATTAGGCCCAATGGCGCGTGGGCGCGCTTCTGATAGCACACTTGTTAAGGCTTTTGCTGAAAAACTCAAAGCCAAAGGAATTAGAGGAAATTATAGTGCACAGGCTTTGGCGGCGGTAAATGGGCCAATTAAGCAAGCACTACAAAGGCAGGTAGCGGCACTGCGGGCAAAGCAGCAAGGCGCGGTTCATACCGCAGGCGTTTGGCGTATTCCGCAGGGCGAAGAGCGCTATGCACACGCTATCAAAGGAAATACTACCACCAATATGAGTGCCGACGAAATCCATAAAATCGGCCTAGAAAAGGTTGCTGAACTAACTAGCCAGATCGATGTAATTTTAAAAAGTCAAGGCATGACCGAGGGAACACCTGGGCAACGTATGGCAGCATTAAATAATGACCCGAAACAACATTATCCCAATAATGATGCGGGAAAGGCCGAACTTTTGAAGCACCTAAATCATTTAATGGATGAGGTTTATAAGAAAACTGGCGATTATTATGGCGTCCTACCAAAGGCTAAATTAGAGATTAAGCGTGTTCCGCCAGAAATTGAAGCTGGCGCACCGGGCGGATATTATAATTCTGGGGCCTTGGACGGCTCAAGACCAGGGGCGTATTATATTAATCTACGTGACACAGCCGAACAGCCAAAATGGCTATTACCGACCCTAACTTTCCATGAAGGCGCACCAGGGCACCATTTCCAAATTTCGATTCAGCAAGAGGCGGCATTGCCAATGCTGCGCAAAATTCAGGGCTTTAACGCCTATGCCGAAGGTTGGGCTTTGTATTCCGAAGAAGTCGCAGTTGAAATGGGCATGTATGAGAATGATCCATTTGGTCATGCAGGTATGCTACATGATGCATTATTCCGCGCAGTTCGCTTGGTAGTAGATACTGGTATGCACGCGAAACGCTGGAGTAGGGAACGGGCTATTACCTATATGTCCGAAGTTACTGGCGACAGTATCAGAAGTGCGACCACAGAAATTGAGCGCTATGTGGTTTGGCCTGGCCAAGCACTTGGCTATATGGTCGGCAAAATCGCCTTTATGAAGCTTCGCAACGATATGAAAGCACATATGGGAAGCAAATTCTCCATAAAGGATTTCCACGATACCGGCCTTTTGGCAGGCTCGGTTCCGCTTGCTGTCCTAGAGCAAGTTTATCGTGACAAGGGCTTTATCGCTTAATGTTTCAGCCTAGAAAACTTTGTCTATGACGCAAGAGCGCCTTGGAAATTCGAATTTTGTTCCATTTCCCTAAGCGCTCTTTCACGGCACATTTGGTCAGAATCTAAAGCGAGCTCAACAGTCTCTATTAGTTTTTGCGGTGTAAATGGTTTTGCGACATGCATACAAGCGCCGGCAGCCATTGCATCAGCAATATGGTGGGACATTGCATTTGCCGATAGCGCAATGATTGGCGTCAATTCTCTATCTTCTGTCAATTCAATACCACGGATTAGTTTCGTCGCAGTTAGACCATCCATTATTGGCATTTGCAAGTCCATGAAAATCATATCGAACTTTTGCTTTTTGAATGCCTCAACGCCTTCAAGTCCATTTTCTGCTACAGTGATTTCAATGCCTAATTGAGTCAGTATCAGCTCGACAATTCGCCGATTTGTCGGGTTATCTTCGACCAATAGAACCTTTATGCTTGAATCTGTTTCTGCAATCACTTCTTCAGCTATTTCGACTGGCACTTCAACGGGTTCACTTGGTGCAATATAATCGGTTTGCTCTAAAGGTAGTTCCAAATAGAATATTGAACCATGCCCCTCAACAGATTCGGCATAAATTCTTCCGCCCATTAAGTCAGCCAAGGCTTTGGAGATTGCAAGGCCAAGGCCAGTCCCACCGTGAGTTCGGGTTATAGAGCCATCAGCCTGTTCAAATCGACTAAACATTCGCCCGAGTGCTTCTTCGCTAATTCCGCTACCGGTATCTTTTACAGCGATTGTGCATACGTATTGGCGACCTTCTTCTTTGGATTTTCTAAGCAAAACCTCAAGACTTACGCAGCCTCTTTTTGTAAATTTAATCGCATTTGATAGAAAATTACTTATGATTTGACGAATTCTTACCGGATCCCCGAGGAAATAATTATCCGCTAGTTCTGGCAATTCTGCTTCAAAATCGAGGCCATTTTCATCGGCTTTGACCGCAAAAAGAGAAGTAGCCGCAAGAACCGTATTCTTTAAAGAGAAGGCAATTCTCTCAACCTCAATCTTCCCAGATTCTACGCGCGACAAATCCAGAACGTCATTTAGAATATGCCCAAGATTTTGGCCCGAAGTTTCAATTATCCTGACCATTTCTCTTTGTTTATCATCTAGCTCTGTGCGTGACAAAATTCCAGCAACAGCGACTACGCCATTGAGAGGAGTTCGGATTTCATGGCTCATATTGGCAAGGAATTCTGATTTTGCTTTACTTGATAATTGTGCCTTTTCCAAAGCGTCAGCAAGCTCGATACGGCGCTGAACGCCCTCGGTAATATCTGTGGTCATTACAACTATTTTTAAATCATTAGTTTCTTCGCTACCGATTACATAAACAAAGGAGCGCGCATGAATTGTTGAACCGTCGGCACGTCTTATTTCATGTTCAAGGCTTTGCGGCTGATTAGTCGAACGCGCCAAATCGACTGCTTTATACATTTTTATATATTCTTCTTCGCTATAAAAGCGCCTGACTGCCTCATCATAGTTTTTAAGGTCAAAGTCTGGATTATCGCCATAAACCGATGCGGATCCAAAAAATCTGAATTTATTTTGCGGCAAATAACGAAGTGTAACAAATGATTTTGAACTCTCTAAAGCATTATTCAAAAGCTTTTTAACTTCGGTTTCGAGAGCCAGAGCATTTTTTGCGTCAGTTTGATCAATTACAAGACCCTCTAGCCCGATAGGATTACCATTAGAATCAAGGATTGGGGTTCCAAAGCACGATAAATGATTAATTTCCCCATCAAATCTTCGGATACGGAATTTAGCCTCAACAACTTTGTCAGATTTTCTTGCCTCGCGCATAGTCGCAACCAAATGACCAACATCATCCTTTAAGACGCGCGGGAAAAAGTCTTTAGTACTTGTTTTATGGTTTAAATCATCAACCCCGAATGCGCGATATGCGCCTTCTGACCAAGTAATTTCGTCACTCTCATAATGCCAATCAAAAAAGCCTATGCCGGCCACTCTTTCGAGGGTTTCACGCATTTTTTGCTGGCGCTGCATTTGTTCAAGGAGACCCTCAGTCTCTACAGCCTTCATTTGCAATTGCGAATAATTTCTAAAGCTTGCCACCCTTTCGCGCATAATTGAAACCGTCAAAAGCGCCCCAATCCCTAGGAAAGTCACCGAACCAAGCATTGTAGAAAATTCTTGGTGAATAATTATTCCCTCGAAGGCAACAATCAAAACACCAATACATGGCCAAATAATTCCAGAAACGAGTATGCTTGGTGCAGCGGATTGGTTTCTAATAATCATCGCAAAGATTGCGCAAATCGCAAAAATACATGCGGTTTGATTTTCATGATTAGTTCCAAGCGTAACTATGGCAACTAGGGTTATAAGACCAATAAAGGCTAGTCTTTCTAGAACGCCTCTTTCGACTGCTTCTTGATTGAATACTTTATCATTAAAGGCTTCTTCGCTTTTGATTACAGCTTGTTCAAGCTTTATACGCGCAAAATAATAGGCAATCGAGATTGCAATACCAATTAATGGGCCGCAAAGAAACGCGATTAACAATCCAATCGATAGATATAAATAGCCTCTTTCTTTTCGACTTGCCCAATAAATCTTGAGGCTGTCGCTATAGGCAAGCCGCCATTCCTCTTGATTAATTGGCGCGAAATAATCGCTAATTTTTCTAACAAGTCGATAATACATTCTGGTATCCAAAATTATATTTGACAATGCTTTGTGGGCCGAATTTTACATATTTTGGGTCAAACATCTAATTGTTATAGACTAAAACAATTAAAAATTGTAAAAAATTCCGGATACAATTTTAGAGTATTTGTTGAATTTCCCTTAGGCTTAATAAATCCCTATGTAGGTTTTGCTTGTTGCTGCTTCGGTAATTCTGTATTCGAGGCTAATGAATTATATTGCTAAAAAAATCGGTATTGTCTCGCTTGGTTGCCCAAAAGCATTGGTTGATAGCGAACGAATTATCACACGTCTTCGCGCCGAAGGCTATGAAATTTCGGGCACTTATGACAATGCCGATTTGGTTTTGGTAAATACTTGCGGGTTTTTGGATAGTGCGCGCGCCGAAAGCCTAGACGCAATCGGCGAAGCCATTAAAGAAAATGGCAAAGTTATTGTGACTGGCTGTTTGGGCGCGGAGCCAGATGTTATTATGGCCGAACACCCAAAAGTTTTGGCAATTACTGGGCCCCAGCAGTATGAAAGCGTGATGAAAGCGGTGCATGATGCATTGCCGCCCAAGCATGAACCATTTCAAGATTTGGTTCCGGCGAGCGGTATTCGCCTTACGCCGCGCCATTATGCCTATTTAAAGATTTCCGAGGGCTGTGATAATCGCTGCTCTTTTTGCATTATCCCCAAATTGCGCGGTGATTTGGCCTCCCGCCCCGCGAACTCTGTAATTGCCGAAGCCGAAAACCTCCTTAAGGCCGGTGTCAAAGAATTATTAGTAGTTAGTCAGGATACGTCAGCGTATGGTCGAGATATTAAATACGCAGTTTCAAGCTTTAAAGGCAAAGAATATACCGCCAAATTCTATGATTTAACTTTGGCCTTGGGTGAATTGGCCAAAGAATATGGTGCGTGGGTGCGGCTTCATTATGTTTACCCCTATCCCCATGTTGATAATGTAATTCCTCTTATGCGCGATGGTTTGGTTTTGCCTTATCTTGATATTCCTTTTCAGCACGCAAGCCCACGCATCCTCAAAAAAATGGTGCGGCCTGCCAATATTGAAAAGCAAGCCGAGCGAATAAAAAAATGGCGCGAGATTTGCACCGATTTATGCATCCGTAGCTCATTTATTGTTGGCTTTCCGGGCGAAACCGAAGAAGATTTTCAAATGCTTTTGGATTTTGTCCATGAAGCAGAGATTGATAGAATTGGTGTTTTCAAATATGAAAATGTCGTCCATGCCCCATCGCGCGAATTTGATGAACAAATCCCAGAAGAAGTCAAACAAGAGCGGTGGGAGCGCCTAATGGAGGCCGCCCAAGAAGTTTCAGCCAAGCGCCTACAAACCAAAATTGGCCGCACCATTGAAGTTATTATCGATGAAATCGGCGAGGAAGGTGAATTAATCGCCCGCACAATTTGGGATGCCCCCGAAGTTGATGGCAATATTATAATAGCCCATTATGATGGCGCAAAAATCGGCGATAAATTTATGGCAAAAATAGATGATGCCGATGAATATGATTTGTATGGATTTTTCGCGTCTAGAAAATAGTCCGGGGGACTATTTTTAGCGAAAAAATTAAAGTTTAAATCGCCGCCGCCTAAAGTCAATTAGCGCCCTATTCGGTTCTTCCACGCTGGATATTCAACCTCTAAAAGACGCGCTGGCCAATAGCCATACCATGAATAGCCGGTGCGCCTTTCACGCGGAATATCGCTATAATTATAGACCCGAACGCTTTCGCGCGTTGCCATTACAATACTATTATCATTCAAATCATAAAAGCGCGCCCACAAAAGCGGCGCGTTTTCGTCATTCACTAATCGCCTATCTTGGCGCGTTGCATGATAGGTAAACTGCGTAGTTTCGCCGGTTTCAAAAGTTTCATAGCGAACGCCCTTAATCGCGCTTTTCTTTAGCCAATCAATGCCACTTTCAATCGCCGCAATCTGGGCAGGGCTTGCTTGCTCTATAGACATTAAATATCGCAACACCTCTACGGTTTCCTGTGAAACAATGGCAGGCAGTTCAAACTTTCGGCCCATTGATGGAGTAAAGGTCGTAGTTTCATATTGCCCCGCCCAACCGGTCAAGACGCCATTTTGGCGAACCTGTAACTTGAGTAAACATTCATCGCCGCGAGCAAGAGCTACCATGGCCTTTTCGCGAATATTGCCGTCAAACCCCTGATAGGGCGCTTTGCGGTAAGAGATATTGCGCAAAAGCCGCAAATTGCCGCTAAAAACCTCGTCGGCGACAGTTAGTTTTGCATGATAATCTTGGGTCGCTGGGATTGAATGCGGCCAGCCACCACAGCCGGGAATTTGCTTGGCAATAACATATTCAAGACCCTTTATTGCGCTTTGGCGATATTTTTCTTCTCGGGTTTGGCTATAGACATTCATCAAATATTCGATTTGCGAGAACATATTGCGATTATCAAAACTTGCGGCAATGCTTGTTTTCTCGGCCAAATATTTTGCTTTTTCCTCGGGCGATAAAATTCGCGCGGGATCAAGATTTTGGAGCCAGCCGCCATCATTATGCTGCAGCAATAAAATATTATCGCCAATCTCGCGGATTTGATTGGGTGTATATCGCGCATAGGGTTCGCGGTGCGCCATTTGCCAGTGGCCAATTGCATCGTCAAAATTATCAAGGGGAATGGGCTTTAATGGCGCAGCAAAACCAAGCGCAAATAAAACAGAAATGGCAATAAGAAATTTTTTCATTTGAGCCATTTAGCGCAAAATGACACCGGTAGCAAATACTAGTTCTTGCCCTATCGATTTCCCGCAGGAACCCATTTCACATCTGATTCGCCATTATTATTGGCACGCCGTGCCGCAACAAATAATAAATCCGATAGCCTATTTACATAAATAAAGGCGGCCTCTGAAACATTATCGCCACTTTCTTTTAGGGCGGCAATCTCACGCTCGGCGCGCCTTGCAATTGTCCGCGCCACATGTAGATGGGCCGATAGTGGCGAACCTGCTGGCAATATAAAACTATTAAGTGGGGCAATATTTGCGTTCATAAAATCGATTTCGCGCTCTAGGCGATCAATTTGGCTTTGCACTATGCGCAGTGGCTCATAGCCCAAGTCTTTGCCCGTATCCGGCGTTGCTAAATCTGCGCCAAGGTCGAACAAATCATTTTGGATACGCATTAAAATTGCATCAAGCTCTTTGTCATCAATGCTATAAAGGCGCGCCACACCGATAAATGAATTACATTCATCAATCGTGCCATAGGCCGCAAGGCGCAGATTTGTCTTTGACACTTCTTCACCGGTCGCAAGGCGGGTTTTGCCCTTATCGCCAGTTTTAGTATAGATTTTGTTCAGAGTTACCATGCCCCCTCCGTCAGGCTTCGCCTGCCACCTCCCCCGCTTCGCAAGGGAGGATATTGCTATCCATTGCGCGTCTTAAGCCAAAAGCCAATCATCAAAAGCACTACGGCAATAAATTGGGCAATAACCCGAAGTCGCATTAATTTATTGGAGCGTGATTTTGCCTTTTCCGACGTGCTCGCAAGATTAACAATGCCAATAATTAAAATAATCAGCACTGAACCAAGTGCCAAAATCAAGAGCCAATTAAATGAAGATATATCCATGTGCGGCATTTTATCCCTTTATAAAGGCGTATGCCACAAAAATATATTTTCGGCATGCAAATTGCAGATTTTGCCACATAAACCCAATCTGACAGGTGAAATATGCTAAATCCGCAAATGAATGTCCCAAATGGGGGCAATAATAATACCCAAATTGCGAACGACCCATTTCCAATTAATATTGTGCCGCGAGCGGGCGCAAAAGAATGGTGGGACGGTAAAGGCGAAGATTTGCCACTTATGACAATGGGTCAAGATCATCCGTCATTATTGGTAATCCAAAACCTTTTGAACAAGGAACAATGCCAAATCCTTATTGATTGCTTTGAGCGAAACCGCGAAACCCGCGCCGAACATACTGGTGTCGAATTTTGGGACGGGCGCTATATTCAGTGCCATGATTTAATGGACCATGAGATAGACGCTACACGAATTATGCAACAAATCCGCCATCTCTCAAATCTTCATATCATTAGCGAATTTGCGGGCGGCGAGCCCGTCTTTCCAGATAGTGCACAATTAACGCGCTGGACCCCAGGGATTGAAATGCGCCCGCATGCCGATAATCTCAAGGCCGATGGAACGCCAAACGCCACATCGCACCGCACCTATTCATCAATTCTATATCTAAATGATGATTATGAGGGTGGTCATACTTATTTCCCCGGTTTTGGTGTGCGTATAAAGC
>CAYTWK010000032.1:0-12852 GCA_964442095.1 uncultured Caulobacteraceae bacterium
TATTCATGGTTTCAATTCTTCAATAATTCGCGTGCTGCTATGGCGGATTTTGTCTTAGATTTCAATGCTTGATTAGCAAAAAGGCCCGAAACCGAAGTCTCAGGCCTTTGAAAACTATTTTGGCAAATATTTTATGCCAGTGCTTTCTTAGCCTGTTCTACAAGCGCGCTAAACGCTGCTGGTTCAAACATTGCCAAATCGGCCATTACTTTACGATCCACTTCTACGCCGGCTTTAAGAAGGCCAGAGATGAAACGAGAATAAGTAAGTTCGTGTTCGCGAACCGCAGCATTGATACGTTGTATCCAAAGCGAACGGAAAGTGCGCTTTTTAACTTTGCGGTCACGATATGCATATTGACCAGCGCGCCAAACGGCAGCGGTCGCTGTGCGGATTGTGTTTTTACGACGACCTTGATAGCCTTTAGCTCTTTCAAGGATATTATTGCGACGTGCTTTTGTGGTTACACCACCTTTAACTCTTGCCATCTTTCAAATCTCCTTATTTCAAGCCGTATGGGCACCAAAGTTTAATGCGCGTAGCCTCGACATCGGAAATAACTCCATTGCCACGGTTTTGACGAATATACTTTGAATTGTGGGAAATAAGACGGTGGCGTTTGCCAGCAGGGCCAGCAAGGACTTTACCAGTCGCAGTAATTTTAAAGCGCTTTTTTACGCCGCTTTTAGTTTTTAGTTTAGGCATTTCATACTCCAGAAGGATAGGAAAACTCTGATAAATCAAAGCCAAAAAAATCACCAAGGCATGCCATTTTAGCCCGATGATCGTGAAGAAGGTGGGGCTTTAAGGGAAAAGCAGGTGAAATGCAAGGCGAAAGCTGCAAAACTTAGGCTTCGTTTGAACAAAAAACGGCGCAACGCCACAATTTCGCTCTAATTTTTGTCATACTTTGAACATACAATTAGATAGAATCGGTATCATATAGAAAAAAGCGACATCGTCCGAATTTGTCGCATCGGTATGATAGGGTTTGAAATATTAAATAGGGTTTCGCAAGGAGGCCAATTTAGAATGGAAAACCAAAATATAGCCAAAGCTAGCACAAGGCAGGTGCAAGAAAAAATTGTCGCGGTTAGCGATATATACGCGCGCAAGTTTGACATTGAGCGTGATGGCGATTGGTATATTCTAAAGCTTCATGAGGAAATTGGTGAACTTACCAAGGTTCATCTTGAAAATACTATGCGTTCGCGAAAGTCCAACATAAAGGCTGATGCAAAAGAGATTGTTGAAAATCTTGGCGAAGAGATTGCGGATGTATATGCGCACACACTTTTATTGGCCAATCATTATGGCGTCGATATTGCCAAAGAAGTTGAACGAAAATGGCTTAGGTATTTAACCCCAAGCGAAACTTAGTTTTAACCGAATAATTAGCAAATATTTAGATGTTTTTGTGCGCGGGTGCGCGCTAGCGCTTTGCGAAAAATTTGTCCGACTTTTTCGCCCAAAAAGCGCGACAAGCTAAAAATTCAGGCTCACTTTGTTCGCGGTGCTATGTTAAGATTTTTCTATGCCTTTTTGAACAGACTTAAAATGCTCGCGCCAAAACTTGCTGCCGCAACATAGCACATATTTGCGCTCACGGCTAATGCGCGGCATTTTTGCGCGGCAAAAACGCGTTTCGCGCATGCCTACGCGGGTGCGCTGCGCGGCTCACTTTGTTCGCGGTGCTATGTTAAGATTTTTCTATGCTTTTTTGAACAGACTTAAAATGCTCGCGCCAAAACTTGCTGCCGCAACATAGCACCATCCACAATGCCCAAAGGCCATATAATCGGAAAATGCATAATGGTTTGGACTAAGTAAAGTGCACCAAGCTTTGCCCGATAATTGCGCCTCGGGTGAAGTGGTTGTTAGATAAGTAGCGACCAATGCAACCGCAAACCAAAGCGCTGCTGTGACGGCATTTTCTTTTGAAATCCCAAAATTTAGGCTTTTTTCGGTGGTTTTTGAAATGCGCATGATGCCTTCCCCGTATAATAAAGTGCCCAATGGTTACATCTCAATTTGAAATTGGTAAAGCGCGAATTGCGCGAAATGGCTGCGACATTTGCGCACGTCATTAATGGAACTATCGTGCAAAACCACCGCCAATCCTAAACTAAATGTAATAATTGCAGCGAATTGCCCAAGTGCGACATTAAGTCATGTCCCCAGCATATTAAAAAGGGTGCATTAGCGATGCATCACTTTGAATCAATCGCCCAAACAAAGAGCGATTTCAGAGTTTTATAGTCGGAAGGCTCGAAAAAAATACTTCGAGTTTCATTTTAGAGGGGTGGTTCGATGACAGAATCTACACAAGCATCGCCGGCAAGTTTTGTTGGCTTTGGCAAACCTGGCTCACGCATAGATATTGCGATTGTCGCGATAATTTGTGCACTTGGTTTGATTTATTCTATCGCTGCTGCCGCATTTGCATATGAATTGCCAATGCGCGTACTTGCGGTAGTCTTTTTGATTGCATTTTCTTTGGGCTTGGTAGGCATTGCCTATGCTAAGACTGCGGGGAAATTGGCAATCGATGAAACTAGATACAATGATGAAATAATTAAGGCCGGCATTTTTGCTTCCGCTTTTTGGGGTATCGTTGGTATGCTGGTCGGGGTTGTTATTGCTTCGCAGCTCGCGTTTCCTGAACTGCTATCATGGAAAGAGCTTGGCTTTTTGAATTTTGGGCGCCTGCGGCCGATTCACACTTCGGGCGTTATTTTTGCCTTCGGCGGAAACGTTCTTATCGCGACTAGCTTTTATGTTGTTCAGCGCACATGTCGCGCCCGCATATTTGGTGGCCTGTTGCCATGGTTCGTATTCTTTGGCTATAATTTGGTGATTGTTTCTGCCGCTCTCGGCTATGTAATGGGTATTACATCTGGACAAGAATATGCCGAACCAAATTGGTTAGTTGATATTTGGCTAACAATCGTTTGGGTCGCATATTTGGCAGTATTTATGGGAACTTTGTGGAAACGCAAAGAGCCTCATATTTATGTCGCTAATTGGTTCTATCTTGCATTCATCATAACTGTGGCAGTTTTACACTTGGTGAATAATGCTGCGGTTCCGGTTTCACCTTGGTCGTATAAAGCATATTCAGCCTTTGCTGGTGTGCAAAATGCGATGACACAATGGTGGTATGGTCATAATGCGGTTGGTTTCTTTTTGACCGCGGGCTTCTTGGGGATCATGTATTACTTTGTTCCTAAACAAGCTAATCGCCCAGTCTATTCTTATCAATTGTCGATTATCCACTTTTGGGCATTAATCTTCACTTATATGTGGGCTGGCCCACACCATCTTCACTATACTGCTTTGCCACAATGGACGCAGACTTTGGGCATGGTTTTCTCAATTATCCTTTGGATGCCTTCTTGGGGCGGCATGATCAATGGTCTTATGACGCTTTCAGGCGCATGGGATAAGCTTGGAACAGATCCAGTTCTTCGAATGTTGGTCGCATCTGTTGCATTCTATGGCATGTCAACCTTCGAAGGACCAGCAATGTCAATCCGCGCAGTGAACTCATTGTCTCACTATACAGATTGGACAATTGGTCACGTGCACTCTGGCGCACTTGGTTGGGTTGGCATGGTTAGCTTTGGCGCACTTTATGCAATGACCCCTTGGGTTTGGAAGCGTAAAAGACTTTATTCAACAAAATTGGTTGAAGCGCACTTTTGGCTCTCAACTATTGGCATCCTTTTCTACATCACTTCAATGTGGGTGTCAGGGATTATGCAAGGTCTAATGTGGCGTGCATATAATGAAGCTGGCTTCTTAGAATATAGCTTTGTTGAAACTGTAGAAGCTATGAATCCATACTATATAATCCGTGCATTTGGCGGGCTTCTGTTTACTGCGGGCGCTGTAGTGATGGCTTATAATTTGTGGCGCACTGCCAAAGGTGATGTTGCCAAAAAAGAACCTTTAACCCAAGCCGAACTAGCGGCCGCATAGGGGGAAATGAAATGTCTTTACTTAATAAACATAAGGTTTTTGAGAAAAACTCATGGATTTTATCAATAGGTATCGTCCTTGTAGTTAGTATTGGCGGATTAATTGAGATCGCGCCACTTTTCAAAATCGAATCGACAATTGAAAAAGTCGATGGCGTTCGCCCTTATACCCCGCTCGAATTAGCTGGTCGCAATATATATATCCGCGAAGGTTGCTATACATGCCACTCTCAAATGATACGTTCATTGCGCGATGAAGTGGAGCGTTATGGTCATTATTCATTGGCTGCAGAGTCTATGTATGACCATCCATTCCAATGGGGATCAAAGCGCACAGGTCCGGATTTGGCGCGCGTTGGTGGCAAATATTCCGATAGCTGGCACGTATCCCATCTAGAGGATCCTCGTTCAGTAGTCCCTGAATCTGTAATGCCGCCATATGCTTTCCTAAGTAAAAAAACTTTGGACACCAAGCATATTGATAAGCACTTGATGGCCAATTTCAGGGTCGGCGTGCCGTATACCCAAGGCGCTATCGATAATGCGCAGTCTGATATGACGTCGCAAGCGGATCCAAATGCGGATAGTTCGGGGCTTCAAACTCGATATGGTGGCAAAGTTAATGTCCGCGATTTTGATGGTGACCCAGCAAAGCTAACCGAAATGGACGCTTTGGTGGCTTATCTGCAAGTTTTAGGAACAATGGTCGATTTCAAGACTTATGAGCCTAAAAAAGCTGGCAATTTGAGATAGGAGCCGAAAATGAATTACGAATATTTGGCAACTTTCGCGCAACAAGGCGGCTTTATATATTTTGCATTGGTCTTCTTTGCAGCGTGTCTCTATGCCTTGTGGCCCAAAAACAAAAAGCAATTTGACGATTTGGCGCGTTTGCCGCTCGACAACGAAAATGACAATCAACCCAGAATTGTGGGAGATGTGAAATGACTAAACGTGAAATGGACGAACATTCCGGTGTTGAAACAACCGGCCATGAATGGGATGGTATCAAAGAGCTCGATAGCCCGCTTCCGAAATGGTGGCTCTATATTATGTATGCCACAATAGTTTGGGGTATTGCCTATGCTATATACATGCCGGCATTCCCGCTTTGGAATAGCTATACCAAAGGATTTGGCAATTATTCCGATAGGGCGAGGGTTAGCGCCGAAGTTAGCGAGCTACAGGCTGCGCGTGCGCCAATGTTTGCTAAACTTCAAGCAACGCCAATTGAGCAAGTCGCAGACAATCCAGAATTGTTCCAATTCGCTCAAGACGCGGGCAAAACTGTGTTCAATGATAATTGTGCAACTTGCCACGGTGCAGGTGGTCAAGGTGCAAAAGGCTTCCCAAGTCTTGTTGATGATGTTTGGCTTTGGGATGGTTCACACGAGGGAATTCGCACAACCATTAATTACGGCATTCGTTCTGGGCACGAACAAGCTAGGCTTTCAGCTATGCCTGCCTACGGTCGCGATGGCTTAATTGACCAAGCTGGTATTAGTGATTTGACAGAATACGTAATGTCACTTTCTAAAATGCCAGGTGTCAATGCTGCAAAAGCGGCCAATGGCGCGGCACTTTTCGCAACCAATTGCGTAAGTTGCCACGGTGTTGCTGGGACTGGAGATCCGCTTCAAGGCGCGCCAAATCTAACTGACAAAGAATGGCTTTATGGCGGCACACGCGAAGATATCGCCAGCCAAATCCATAATGGTCGCGGCGGTGTTATGCCAACATGGGCCGCACGCCTAGATCCAGCTACTATTACCGCCTTAACAGTCTATGTGCACTCTCTTGGTGGCAATAGTCCTCAGGCGAAATAAAATCGCTTTCTTTCAAATAATAGGGCGGCCATTATTTTGGTCGCCCTTTGTTGCCAAAACACCTTCAAACAAGCTCTCTTATACGTGACAATTTGTCAAATTGAAATTATATTAGCGAGTGCTAATAAACAAGACTTGCAAATAGCTCCAAAAAGAATGTGCAAATGAGTAGTGATAATAAAATAGAAATAGCTACAGATGGGGCGCACGCTGCAGAGGGTGTTGTTCGAGAGGATGTAAAAGCCGTAAATTCGGCACAAAGCCGCGAACTTTATTCTAGTCGCCAACATATTCACCCAAAGCAAGCAAAAGGATTATTTCGCAATATTAAATGGCTCTCTATGGGCGTGTTATTGGCTATTTATTATATCGCTCCGCTTCTTCGGTGGGAACGGCCGGGCGCAATTTCTGACCAATTTGTTTTAGCCGATTTTGAACACAGGCGCTTTTATTTTGGCCCAATCGAAATTTGGCCCCAAGAGGTTTATTATATCACGGGTCTATTGATATTGGCCGGTGTTGGCCTTTTTTTGGCAACCTCCTTATTTGGCCGGATTTGGTGCGGCTATGCTTGCCCGCAAACCGTCTGGACCGATTTATTTATATGGGTTGAGGGTCTCTTCGAAGGCGATAGAAACCAAAGAATCCGTCTTGATAAAACGCCTTGGACATTTGATAAAGTCTGGCGCAAGGTCGGTAAGCATACCGTCTGGATAATAATTTCCATCATGACGGGCGGCTGGTTCGTTATGTATTTTAATGACGCCTATGAGGTTTTAGGCGGGTTTTTGCATGGCACAGCGCCATTGTCGTCTTATGTCTTTATGGTCGCCATGGCAGGGACAACTTATGCTTTAGCAGGCACTATGCGTGAGCAAGTCTGCACCTATATGTGCCCATGGCCGCGCATCCAAGCGGCAATGCTCGATAATGAAGCGCTCTCGGTAACTTACCGCACAGACAGAGGCGAAAAGCGCGGCCCGCATAAAAAAGGCGAAACTTGGGAAGGGCGTGGTGATTGTATTGATTGCAAACAATGCGTCGCAGTTTGCCCTGCCGGGATAGATATTCGAGATGGCCTACAGATTGAATGTATAAATTGTGCGCTTTGCATTGATGCCTGCGACGAAGTTATGGTCAAAATTGGTCGCCCAAAAGGTTTGATTAGCTATGACACACACGAGAATATAGAACGTCGTAAAAAGGGCGAGCCGGCAAAGTTTAGATTTATCCGTGGTCGAACTATTTTTTATAGCATTATTTTTGTTGCGGTATCGGCGATAATGGCATTTGGGCTATTAACGCGCGCAACGATGGAAGTGAATGTTATAAGAGATCGTGCGCCATTATTTGTTCAATTATCGGATGGCAGCGTGCGCAATGTCTATACTGTTAAGGTCCTGAATAAGGCCGGTGCGGCGCGAAAACTTGCAATTTCTATTGAAGGCGTAAACGGCGGCCAATTGCACGCCGACGACGGTCAGGTCAATGATAATAAACTTATAATTGATGCGCCGCCAAACAAGGTTTCAAAAAATAGGGTCTTTGTTATTGCCGACCCTAGTGCGCAAAAATCAAAATCAATCGATGTAACTGTTCGCGTGACTGATGTCTCCAATGGTGATAAAACTAAAACACGATCTGTGTTCATTCGCGGTAGGGATTAATATTTAAATGTCCAACGATACAAAGCCAGAAATAAAGCGCTTTACCGGCAAAAAATTGCTTATGACTTTGCTGGCATTTTTTGGCGTTGTATTCGCTGTTAATGGCGTCTTCATTTATATGGCGCTTTCGACTTTTACGGGCGAAAAAGAACATGCCTATCTTGAGGGGCTTCATTTCAATGAAACCCTAAACGCTCGGGCAAAACAATCTGCCCTTGGCTGGGACATGACGCTCGGTTTCACGCGCGGTCCTGCTGGTGATGCTTTATTCACTGCCGAATTGGTTGACGCTAATAAAAAGCCAGTTATTGGCGCGAAAATGTCAGGCACAATTGGCCGCGCGACACAAAGCAAAGACGATAAAGTTTTAGAATTCAACGAAACTTCCCCTGGGGTTTATGAAGCCCATGTTGAAACCCTTGAGCGCGGCAAATGGCTTTTTGCTGCAACGGCAATAGTTGTTGGTAAACCAGAGTTTGAAGCGGAGACAGCATTATCAATACGCTAGTAACATTTGAAGAGAACGGACGCGGCTGCCCAAGCGGACTAGATTTGGCGGTAGAAAATAATAATGCTGCTGATCCGCGCGCATTTGTAAAGCAATCCGAAAACGGCGATTATCGACTTGAATTACTGGTCCGTGGTGCAAAATGCGCTGGTTGCCTTGGGAAAATTGAAGGCGGAGTTGGCGCAATCCCTGGAATTAAAACCTCCAGACTAAACCTTTCAACTGGGCGCTTTGTGGCTATTTGGGACAATGCAAATATTGATGCGCGCCAAATTGTCCAAAAGATTGTCGATTTAGGCTATGGCGCAATTCCTTTTCAATCTGAAATCGCCGAAGTCCAAAAGGACCTAGAGGCGCGCGAATTATTAATTGCGATGGCGGTTGCGGGCGTTGCGACAATGTTCGTAATGATGTTCTCCGAGCCAATTTGGATTTCTGGTAAAAGCGGCGAAATGGGGATTGGAACGATTACGCTTTTCCATTGGCTTTCTGCAATTGTCGCAATTCCAGCCGGTGCGTTTGCGGGGCAAGTTTTCTTTAAAAGCGCATGGGCTGCGCTAAAAAAAGGCCATGCCAATATGGATGTGCCGATATCTTTGGCTATAATTCTGACTGCCTTCTTAAGTATCTATGCCACAATCAATAAAAGCGCGCATGCCTTTTTTGATGCCATAGTAATGCTAGAGTTTTTTCTACTTATTGGCCGCTATCTAGATCATCGCTTGCGGCAAAAATCACGAATAGCCGCGCAAGAATTATTGGCGCTTCAAGCAGTGACAGCCCAAAGACTTAATAAGGACAATTCGATAACATCAGTCGCGGTGTCGAATGTTTTGCCCGATGATGTTTTGGTAGTCTTGCCAGGCGACAGGATACCTGTGGACGGCATAATTACTCAAGGCACTTCGCAGGCCGACTTTTCAATGATAAATGGCGAAACCACAGCGGTTTTGGTCGGTGAGGGGGCAATATTGCGTGCCGGTGTCCTTAATCTAACCGGGCAATTACTCTTGCGCGCCACAAAAGGCTCTGATGATAGTTTTATTGCGGAAATTGCGCGCCTCATAGAGGCAGGGGAACAATCAAAGGGGCTATATGTCAGGCTCGCCGATAAGGCCGCGCAGCTTTATGTCCCGATCGTTCATACTGTTGCGCTTTTGACCTTTCTGGGATGGTGGATTGTCGGCCAAAGCATTGAACAGGCAATTTGGAATGCTTGTGCAGTGTTGATTATTACTTGCCCATGCGCTTTGGGACTAGCGGTTCCTGCGGTTCAAGTAGTGGCATCTGGACGTTTGTTTAAGGCTGGAATACTAGTCAAATCGGGCGATGCCCTAGAGCGCCTTGCGACTGTTAATCATATAGTTTTTGATAAAACTGGTGTTCTAACAATGGGGCGGCCAGCGATTAATAATCTAGATGAAATTGACCCAAGTTCTTTAGCCGAAGCAGCAATTTTGGCACGCGCGTCGCGTCATCCTTTGGCGCGGGCAATTGCACGCTATGCGGGCCCTGGTGAAATGGCAAAATCAGCGAAAGAAGTTTCGGGCTTTGGTGTAGAGGCAGAGATTGACGGCAAACTAGCGCGCATGGGGCGCGCCGATTGGGTCGGTGCAAAAACCTCGCAAACAAGTGAAACTGAGCTTTGGTTCAAGATTGGCGAAAAGCCAGCTATTCGCTTTGGTTTTGATGATGCAATTCGCAAAGACGCCAAACAAACCATAGATGCCATTCGCGCAATGGGCATAGAGGTTGAAATACTATCTGGCGATAGAGAACAAGCCGTAGATCGTGTCGCGGCAGAACTTGGGATAAAGCAATTCCGCGCGGCGCAAACTCCATTTGATAAAGCCGCAAGGCTCGATGAATTAGCCAAAGCCGGAAAAAAAGTCCTCATGGTTGGCGATGGTCTTAATGATGCACCTGCACTGGCAAGAGCTTTGGTTTCAATCGCACCATCTGCTGCGGCGGACGCGTCTCAATCGGCGGCGGATTTAGTATTCCAAGGTGAAAAATTAGATGCTGTGCGCGAGGCGATCGTGGTGGGGCGGTTATCGCGCAAAAGAGTCTTGGAGAATTTCTGGTTTTCGGCTATTTATAATGTCATAACTGTGCCGATAGCCGTTATGGGCATGGTTACCCCGCAAATTGCAGCTATTGCAATGTCCACATCTTCGATTGTCGTTAGTTTGAATGCACTACGGCTTTATAAGTTTGAAAAGAAAAATTAAATGGAATCCTTGGTCTATTTAATACCAATTGCATTTGGCGTAGTGGCGCTTGCATTGGTGGCATTTTTCTGGACCGTAAAATCCAACCAATATGAAGATATGAAAGGCGCCGCCGAGCGCATATTGATAGAGGACAAAGAGGATAGACCGCTTTAAACCTCCTCAATCAAATCCCTATACGCACACCATGCGCTATGCCCAAGCCATGGAAAGACAATAATTATTGGCAAGAACATTAATGGCGCGGATAAAACCACTATAACGCCAACCATAAATCCCCATGAAAGCATTGGTATCGGGTTTTTAATGAAAGACTGCACTGAAAGTGCCATTGCTGTTAAAGCGTCGATATCGCGGTCAAAGGCGAGGGGTAAAGAAATCGCCGAAATCGCAAAGCAAATTACCGCCAAAATGCCGCCAATAATAGTGCCGGTTATAATCATAATAAGCCCGCGCGGGCTAGAAAATATGAATTGCAAAAATTCGGTCTCGTCCATGGTTTTGCCAATTCCAACAGCAAGTGACCAGATTAAATGCGCCAAAAGCGCCCAAACAATTGCCATAAATAAGAGGCTAAAGCCAATAAATCCCAATTGCGATTTTGAATTTGGCTGCATATCAACTTTACGAAGCTTATGGGCGAAGCCATGTTTTTCGACTTCGCGGCTAATGCCATAAACGAATGTGGCGACAATCGGGCCAATCATTATAAAGCCGCCGTATGCAATCGGAATAGTTGTCCCAAGGCCGGTTACATAAAGCCCGACTACAATCCCTATCGAGATTAAGACCACCCAAAGCCCGACAAAAAAGCTTGGGCGCTTGCTCTTAAGCAGGGTTTGCCATCCACCATTTAGCCATTCCCAATGCGCGGTGTTTTTCACTTTGGAAACTGTCAATCTTGTCTTTGGGCTTGTGTCTGAGGACATTGCTTCACCCTCTAAAATCTAAAATTATTCAATCAAGTCACGATAGGCATGCCATGTAACGTGACCGAGCCATGGAAATATGATAATCATAGGAAGGAATAATAAAGGTGCGCATAGTGTCACAATTACTGAAATTGCAAATGCCCAAGAAAGCATGGTCATTGGGTTTTGGATTACGGCATTTACCGATGCCGCCATCGCACTAAGCGCATCTATATCTCTATCAAATGACAATGGAATTGAAACTGCGGCAATTGAATATCCAATTAAAGCCAAAATCCCGCCAATAATAGTTCCAATGCTAGCCATTATAAGGCCTTGGGGTGTTGAAAGAACGAATTTGATGAAATCTTCACCGCGCATTGGCGCGCCTAGACCTACCGCGAGCGCATATAGCAATATCGCAAGTAGGCCCCAAATTATTACTATAAACAATAGTGCAAATCCTATAAAGCCGGTTTGCTCTGGAGAGGTTGGCCGCAATGAAACGTCACGAAGCCGCTTAACTTTACCGCTAGTTTCTTCTAATTCGCGGCTAATGCCATAAATTAAAGTAGCAATTAAAGGGCCAACTAAAGCAAATGCACCGTATGCCGCGGGGATAAAGGCGGCATTACCTGTCTTTAGAAGCGTCAAAACAATTGCGAGCGAAACCAAAACTACCAAAGCGCCGATTTTTACGCTTGCGCGCCATGAAGCTCTAAATGAAAGCCAGCCATCTTGCATCCATTGCCAATGCCTATCGCGGCTGACGATTTTTACGCCTATCGCGCCGATTTTGTGCGTGACATTTGTTTTTGTTGTCATCTGCTCCCCCGCATATAAATTTATAGTCGCACAAAAACACTTTGCGTCAAGATAGAATTAGTGCAATAAAATGAGCCTAGCACCATGTTTAGCGTATAGCGATAAGCCATATTGTCGCAAATCATTTGCCCACAATTATGGTGATTTTGATTTAGAAACCGGAGGTCTTTAAATGGCGAAAAATGTTCTTGTTACCGGCGGCTCTGGTTATATTGCCAGCTTCATTATCGCCGAACTTTTGGCGCGCGGTTTTAGTGTGAAAACAACTATTCGAAATTTATCGCGTGAGCCGGAAGTTAGAGCTCGAATTTCCAAAATTGCACCAAACCTTGAAAAATTGTCTTTTTATGCTGCAGATTTAAACTCTGATAGCGGGTGGGACGATGCGGTAAAAAATTGTGATTATATCCTCCATACCGCATCACCCTTTCCAATTGATAATCCGAAAGATGCGGATGAATTGATTGTGCCCGCCCGCGAAGGTGCTTTGCGGGTTCTGCGCGCAGGTGTTGCCGCTGGCGTTAAACGAACTGTTCTGACCTCTTCAATGGCTGCGGTTGCATATGGCGCGGATAAAACCGACACACGAACCCGCGATGAAAATGATTGGACCGATATTAACCATCCAGACGCGACCAAAAGCTCTTATATTTTGTCAAAGGCAATTGCCGAAAAAGCGGCATGGGATTTTATCAAAGATAAAAAAATGGAGCTCGCGACCATTTGCCCATGCGCGGTTTTGGGTCCAGTTTTGGGTGATGATTTTTCCACTTCTATTGAGATTATCCGAAAACTTCTTAGTGGAGAAATGCCGGGTCTACCAAGGGTAGGATTTCAATTGGTTGATGTTCGCGATGTTGCCGAATTGCACATTGCGGCCATGCTGTCTGAAAAGGCCGCGGGT
>CAYTWK010000033.1:0-12403 GCA_964442095.1 uncultured Caulobacteraceae bacterium
CAAGCCGAAATTATTTATTGCATATACCGTTAAAGGTTGGCGATTGCCGTTTCAAGGCCATAAGGATAATCATGCCGGCCTCATGACACCTAGCCAGTTTGAGAGTTTTCGTGAGAGCCTAGGAGTGCCGCAAGAACATGATTGGGATGCTTTCGCTGGCCTCTCAAGTGAAGAAAAAAGGCTAATAAATGGCGTTTTGGATAATTGCGAATTTGCAAAAGAAACTAATCGGCGATTTGACGCGCCAAAAATTGAAATTCCTGCCGCATTTGAACCCCTCACGGATAAAGAGATTTCAACTCAAATGACGTTTGGTAAAATTTTGTCCGAAATCGCAAAAGATAAAACAAATTTCGCCAGCCGGATAGTAACCACTTCTCCTGATGTAACCGTTTCTACAAATCTTGGCGGCTTTGTAAATCGGCGCGGCGTTTTTTCTCGTTCGGCACAATCGGATGTTTTTAAAGAACGTAAAATCCCAAGTCCGCAGAATTGGGCTATGGCCGAGCTTGGGCAGCATATAGAGCTTGGGATTGCCGAAAATAATTTATTCCTAAATCTGGCGGCGCTTGGCCTTTCGTCCGAATTATTTGGCGAACGTCTATTTCCAATCGGAACACTCTACGACCCCTTTATTGCACGTGGTCTTGATGCATTGAATTATGCAATTTACCAAGGCGCGAAATTCATTCTCGTCTCAACACCATCAGGAATTACTCTTGGGCCCGAAGGTGGTGCGCATCAATCGATAAATACGCCTTTAATTGGCATGGGGCAGCCGGGACTTACCTATTATGAGCCAGCCTTTGCCGATGAGCTTGTGCTTTTGCTACACAAGGCCTTTCATGATGTGCAAGATGAAAATGCCGAATCTTCTTATTTTAGGCTCTCGACAAGGCCGCTTCTGCAGATTGAGCGCGATGATGAAAGCTGGAAAATAGGTGCAGTCAAGGGTGCTGATTGGCAAAAGGTGCCCCCAAAAGGCGCGGAATTAATCATTGCCTATTGCGGCGCAATCGCACCCGAAGCAATGGCGGCTTTTGAGCAATTAAAGGAAGACTTTGGCGGTATCGGTCTTTTGGCGGTGACATCACCAGACTTATTGCACCGCGAATGGCAAAATTCGGGCCGCAGCCGCTTTACAAAAGGCCAAAAGCAAAATTCACACATCGAAGAATTATTTGAAAACCTATCTGATAATTGCAAAATAATAAGCATAATTGATGGCTCGCCCAATACTCTGTCTTGGCTTGGTTCTGTGCGCGGAATGAAGCAAAGAGCCTTAGGCATTGAAGAATTCGGCCAAGTCGGCGATCTAATCGATTTGTATAGGCACTATAGACTAGACGCTGAGGCCATAATTGATGCCGCAGCTGATTTGCTTTTATAAAAAATGGCCCGCCGTCTCCAAAAGACAGCAGGCCATTTTTTGAATTAATTGATAGATTTAAGAAATCATTTTTGGATTTGGTCCATAGATATTTTCCGCGTCGGAGTCTTTTGCATAAAAATAGATTATCACAATCCATCCAATAATTGGGATAAAGCTAATTAGTATCCACCACGCGCTCTTTCCGATGTCGTGCAATCTTCTGAAAGAGAGCGCAAGCCCTGGAACAAAAGCGATTAGACCGTATAGCCCCTGCAATGGTCCACCACCAGGTTTTCCGAAAACCACTTTATCAATAATACCCAATACAATGCTTACGGCAAGGTTTGCGAGAACGAAAAACCAAAATTCTCTTCGGCGCGATCTGCCTTGAAAATCGCTCCATTTTAAGAAAACATTTTTATAATTTTGAACAAAATCTTCCATCAATTACCTCCATTTTCAATAAACATAACCACTTTTTTTGTTGATTGCCAATAAAATAAAGTTTCTATTTCAGAATCTAGTTTTGTTTACGCCGTAATCTGCGCTCTTCATGCTTTAGAAGTGTTTCTTTTAAATATTTTCCGGTGTGGCTATTTTCAATCTTCGCAATATCTTCGGGCGTTCCAGTGCCAACAATCATGCCGCCGCCATCGCCTCCCTCTGGCCCCAAGTCAATAATCCAGTCGGCGGTCTTAATCACATCAAGATTATGCTCTATGATGACGACAGTATTCCCACCCTCAACCAATTCTTGCAGGACTTCCATCAAACGCCGTGTGTCTTCAAAATGTAGGCCAGTCGTCGGCTCATCAAGAATGTAAAAGGTGCGCCCCGTTGAACGGCGCGATAATTCTTTTGACAATTTTACCCTTTGCGCTTCACCGCCCGAAAGCGTGGTCGCTGATTGCCCAATCTGAACATAGCCTAGGCCAACGCGCGCCAAAGTTTCTAATTTGTCGCGAATTGATGGAACAGCGGTAAAAAAGCCAGCGCCTTCTTCGACCGTCATATCTAAAACTTCGGAAATTGATTTATTGCGATATTTAACCTCTAAGGTTTCGCGATTATAGCGCTTTCCGTGGCAAACATCGCAAGTCACATAGACATCTGGCAAAAAGTGCATTTCAATTTTTTGAACGCCATCACCTTGGCATGCCTCACAGCGTCCGCCCTTAACATTAAAACTAAACCGCCCCGGGCCATAGCCGCGGGCTTTGGCTTCTGGAAGGGCGGCAAACCAATCGCGGATTGGGCCAAATGCACCGGTATAGGTCGCGGGATTAGAGCGCGGTGTGCGCCCAATCGGGCTTTGATCAATATCAATTACTTTATCAAGATGATGCAGACCAGATATATCTTTGAATGGGGCAGGGTGCTCCGATGCACCATTCAATTTGCGCGCCAATATTTTATAAAGCGTTTCAATAATCAATGTTGATTTGCCGCCACCAGAAACGCCAGTGATACAAGTTAAAACCCCAAGCGGAATTTCCAAATCTACATTTTTAAGATTATTACCGCTCGCGCCTTCTAGATTTAACAGCTTGCTTTTATTGAACTTTCTGCGTTTGGCTGGGATTGGGATTTCTCTATCACCGCGAAGATAGGCGCCAGTGATGCTTTTTTCGCAATTCTCAATATCATGCGGTTTGCCTTGGGCTATTACTTCCCCGCCATGAATCCCGGCCATTGGCCCCATATCAATAACATGATCCGCAGTTAGAATAGCTTCTTCATCATGTTCAACCACCAAAACCGAATTGCCCAAATCGCGCAAACCGCAGAGACTCTTTAATAGCCGCGTATTATCTCTTTGGTGTAGGCCAATTGATGGCTCATCGAGGACATATAAAACCCCAGTTAGCCCCGAGCCAATTTGCGAAGCAAGGCGTATTCTTTGGCTTTCACCGCCCGATAATGTCGCAGAACCACGATGTAAGGTTAAATATTCCAAACCAACATTGACCAAAAAACTCAGGCGTTCGCGGATTTCTTTTAATACTCTGACGCCAATTTCTTTTTGACGCTCGCTTAGGACTTGGTTCAATTCTTGAAACCACTCATAGGCCTTTAAAATTGAAAAGCTACTGGCTTCCGCAATATCGAGGTCCGCGATTTTTACCGCCAATGCTTCAGGGCGCAATCGCTTTCCGCCGCAATCAGGGCAAGTCTGCGCCGATTGATATTTTGCCATATCATCGCGCACCCAAGAGCTGTCAGTATCTTTCCAACGCCGCTCTAGGTTTGGCAAAACCCCTTCAAAAGTTTTTAGGGTCTCATAACGGCGAGAGCCATCTTCATAGACAAAATTGATTTTTTCTTTGCCAGTTCCATGAATAATCGCATTTTGGGTTTCAGGTTTTAACTTATTCCAAGGCGTTGTAACCAATTCTCCGTAATGCTTGCAGATTGCCAAAAGTGTCTGAAAATAAAGCGGTGAATTGCCTTTCGACCATGGCGCTACCGCGCCATCTTGAATTGATTTATCATGCTCGGGCACGATCATATCAATATCAAATTTTAATTGCACCCCGAGGCCGTCACATGTAGGGCACGCACCATTGGGATTATTGAATGAAAACAAACGTGGTTCAATTTCGGCAATTGTAAATCCAGAAACTGGGCAAGCGAATTTTTGGCTAAAAATTATTGGCGTGTTCTCAGGAGCTTTATCAGCAAATTCAATAATGGCTATGCCATCCGAAAGCCGACAGGCGGTTTCAAAACTATCAGATAGGCGGCTTTCAAGACCGGCTTTAACCGCAATCCTATCAACTACAATTTCAATTGAGTGTTTGAATTTTTTGTCTAATTCGGGCGCGTTTTCTAGTTCATACATTTCGCCATTAATACGTGCGCGATTAAATCCCTGCTTTATCCAAGATTTGATTTCTGTTTTAAATTCGCCCTTGCGGTCGCGAACTACGGGCGCGAGTAGATATAATTTTGACCCCTCGGGTAGAGCCATAACCCTATCGACCATTTGCGAAATACTTTGGCTCTCAATCGGAAGGCCAGTAGCGGGCGAATATGGAACACCGATCCTTGCCCATAACAGCCGCATATAATCATGGATTTCTGTAACCGTGCCAACGGTCGAACGCGGGTTTTTTGATGTAGTTTTTTGTTCTATGGAAATCGCGGGCGATAATCCCTCTATGGAGTCAACATCCGGCTTTTGCATCATCTCGAGGAATTGGCGTGCATAGGCCGACAAACTCTCGACATAGCGTCTTTGACCTTCGGCATAGATTGTATCAAAGGCCAGCGAGCTTTTGCCCGAGCCCGACATTCCGGTTAGAACTACCAATTCGCCGCGCGGAATTTCAACATTTATGTTTTTTAGATTATGCTCACGCGCGCCGCGCACACGAATTACCGAAAGTTCTGACATTTTTTGCCTTTTGTGATTTATTTCAAATGCATTATTAGATTCGTCTTGACAATCATAGCAAATAGAACATAAACAGAACATATAAATTCAATTGCAGCATTTCTAGATTTGTGCGTTTTGTGCTTTTCGGGTTTGGATATTCTGTTATTGAATATTTTTTTGTAGTAAGGGCTTTTGCGTTTTAGTGCGGCAAAGCATGTAAAGGATGTTGGTTATGGCTGGTTCGGTTAATAAGGTAATTCTAATAGGCAATTTGGGCAGAGATCCAGAGATTAAGTCTTTTCCAAATGGTGGCAAAATTGCCAATTTTAGTCTGGCCACAAGTGAAACCTGGCGCGATAAACAATCTGGCGAAAAGCGTGAACGCACTGAATGGCACAATATTTCTATTAAAAACGAAGGTTTGGTCGGCGTTGTTGAGAAATATGTCAAAAAGGGCTCAAAGCTTTATATTGAGGGCTCTTTGCAAACTCGCAAGTGGCAAGATCAAAATGGCAATGATAGATATACCACCGAAGTAGTATTGGCCGGAACCAATGGCCAATTGACAATGCTTGATGGAGCCGGTGGCGGCGGCGGTCGATCAGATGATAGTTTTGGTGGCGGTGAGCCGCGCCAATTCTCTGGCGAAAAGCAATCATTTGCAAATGATGATTTGGATGATGACGTTCCATTTTAGAGAAATCAACCTCAAGATATCGCGCTTCGCGCGAAACCTTTTGGGGTTGGTAAAAGCGGTCAAACTCCCACTTCGGGCGGCCGTGCGTGGAAGTTTGGCATTTTAGTTTGTTGAGGAATTAAGGCAATGTATGAATTGCAAACATTCAAAGGTGGCTGCCATTGCGGCGCGGTTCGATTTGAGGTGGATTTGCAAACCCCGATTGAGGCGCAGGCCTGCACTTGCTCGATTTGCGAAAAAACTGGCTTTATCCATATTATTGCATCCAATTCGCGATTTCGAATTACCCAAGGCGCAGATAATTTATCCGAATATAAATTTAATACTGGCACAGCAAAGCATCTATTTTGCAAAACCTGCGGCATAAAGGCATTTTACGTGCCGCGCTCAAATCCAGATGGCTGGTCGGTAAATGCGCGTTGCCTTGATGGGTATCCTGATTTGCCACTTGAAATGATTGAACCATTTGATGGCAAAGATTGGGAAAATCAGCCCTCAATTGCCCATAAAAGCAAAGATTAAATCTAATACTTCTCAACATCTAAAAGCACCAAACTGATTGGTTTCGCCATCCGTAGCTGCTAGTATTATTTTTGGTAATTTAATGCATTGCGATTCGTCATTTTTGGGCGTTTCAATTTAGGTAAAAAATCTTGGCAGACGAAGAAAATAATCAAAAAAATAGTGAAAATTCTCCCGAAACTGAAATGGAAAGTGGCGGCATTATTCCGCCAAATGGAATTGGCGGCGGCTCTGACGAAGGCGGTATTGAGCCTATCGCTATTGAGGATGAGTTAAAGTCATCATACCTTGATTACGCCATGAGCGTGATTGTCTCGCGCGCATTGCCTGATGCCCGCGATGGCTTAAAGCCGGTTCACCGCCGCATTTTATACGGCATGTATGCCTCTGGCTTCACTCCAGATAAGAAATACCTCAAATCGGCGCAAACCGTTGGTGAAGTCATGGGTAAATATCACCCGCATGGCGATAGCGCGATTTATGACGCTTTGGTTCGCATGGCACAGCCGTTTTCTATGTCTTTGCCATTAATTGATGGTCAAGGAAATTTCGGCTCGGTTGACGGCGATCCACCTGCGGCCATGCGTTATACGGAATCAAAGCTTGCCAAATCGGCAATGCCATTGCTTGACGACCTCAATGAGGGAACAGTAGATTTTCAAGATAATTATGATGGCTCACAATCTGAACCCGTTGTTTTGCCTGCAAAATACCCAAATCTATTGGTAAATGGCGCTGGCGGCATTGCTGTAGGGATGGCAACAAATATACCACCACATAATCTAGGCGAGGTTTGTAATGCTGCTCTCGCGCTCCTAGAGCGGCCCGATATTTCCGACCCAGAGCTTTTGGAAATCATTCCTGGTCCAGATTTCCCAACCGGCGCACAAATTGTTGGCCGCACTGGTTCGCGCAATTCGCTTTTGACGGGGCGCGGCTCAATTATTATGCGGGCGACAACTCATGTGGAAAAATTCCGCGGCGAGCGCGAGGCGATTATTGTTACCGAAATTCCATACCAAGTAAATAAAGCGGCAATGATTGAAAAAATCTCCGAACTTGTGCGCGAAAAGCGTCTTGAAGGGATTTCAGCCCTCAGAGATGAGAGCGATAGACGTGGAATGCGCGTGGTTATTGAAATCAAGCGCGATTCTTCGCCAGATGTCGTCCTAAATCAACTTTATAAATTCACGCCAATGCAGACCCCGTTTAGTGCAAATATGCTTGCGCTTGTCGATCGCCGGCCTGTGCAAATGACGGCACGCGGCATGTTAGAAGTGTTTTTGCGCTTTAGAGAGCAAGTGATAACCAACCGCACTCGTCATCGCCTTTCAAAGGCACGCGATAGGGGGCATGATTTGGTTGGCCTTGCTATTGCGGTTGCCAATATTGACGAAGTTGTTCGCCTAATTCGCGCGGCTCCAGATCCCGCATCTGCGCGCCATGAGCTTACTTCGCGTGATTGGCCAGCAAAAGATTTGGCGCCATTAATCGCGCTTATTGCCGACCCGCGCTCATTCCTAAGCGAGAATAATACGGTTCGGCTTTCAGAGGATCAAGCCCGCGCAATCTTGGACTTGCGTTTGCAACGCCTAACTGGTTTGGGCCGCGAAGAATTGACCAATGAAGTTAATTCTCTAGCCGAAAAAATAGCAGATTTATTGGATATTTTGCGCTCTCGAGCGCGGGTCGTTGCGCTAATTCAAGAGGAATTGACTAGTGTTCGGGATCAATTTGCGGTCCCGAGGCGCTCTGTTTTCATCGAGGCTGACCTTGAGCTGGAAGATGAAGATTTCATCGAACGTGAAGATATGGTCGTAACGCTATCGCATCAAGGGTATATTAAACGCACGGCTTTGTCTGCATATCGCGCGCAAAATCGAGGGGGTCGTGGGCGCTCTGGCATGAATACCAAGGACGAAGATTGGGTGGTTGGCCTATTTGCGGCATCTACGCATTCGCCAATTCTTTTCTTTACCAATAAGGGCCTTGTTTACCGCGAAAAAGTATGGCGCTTGCCGCAAGGTGACCCGCGCACCAAGGGACGATCGATTGCCAATATTCTATCATTCGACAAGGATGAACGCATTTCTAGCGTTCTTACTTTGCCCGAAGATGACAATACATGGGGCGAGCTTGAATTAATGTTCGCAACCAAAAAAGGCACAGTGCGCCGCAATAGCCTATCTGATTTCCAAAGGATTTCTCGCGGTGGCAAAATTGCGATGAAGCTGCAAGAAGACGAAGATCAAATCATTAATGTCGCGATTTGTTCGCCCAATGATGATGTCCTTTTGACCACAGCATTGGGGCAATGCATCCGCTTTAGGGCAACAGATGTTCGCGTCTTTAAAGGGCGTGATTCAACTGGTGTGCGCGGGATTAATCTTGCGAAAGGCGATGAAGTGATTTCAATGTCGATTATTGGCTCAGTAGAGGCAGAATCGGCGGAACGCACAGCATATATAAAACGTTCAAGAGCTGAACGCGGTGAAAATGATGATTTTGAAGCCGAGGAAAATGGCGACAATGGCGAAATTGCGGAAACAGATTCGCTACTTTCAGAAGAACGCTATCAAGATTTAAAAGCCAAAGAGCAATTTATCCTTTCTGTCACTGATGATGGCTTTGGTAAACGATCCTCTAGTTACGAATTCCGCCTAACTAATCGCGGTGGCAAAGGCATAACCGCGCACAAACTTACACGCAAAGATACCCATTTGGTCGCCGGTTTCGCAATAGACGAAACTGATGATTTGATGATGGTTACCGATGGTGGTCAGTTAATCCGCACCAAAGTCGCACAAATCGGAATAAAGGGCAGGGCGACCCAAGGCGTCAAACTTATTAGAGTTGATGAAAACGAAAAAGTCGTGTCCGTGGAGCGCCTAAGTGAGAGTGAAGGTGATGAAGAAGTGGACGGGACCGGCGATACATCGCCAGCTAGTTCGGACTAAATCAATTGTGATTTCACAATAAGTATTTTATATATACCCCAATTGCGCTTTCTTGGGCGCTGGTGGAGTGTGAGTATGGCTTCAGAATTAGCGGCGAAACCTGAAAAGCGCATTGGTTTATATCCGGGGACTTTTGATCCGATAACTTTTGGGCATATTGATATTATCCGTCGGGCGGTAAAATTATTTGATGTCTTGGTAATTGGTGTTGCTGTTAATATTGACAAAGGCCCATTATTTAGCCTCGACGAGCGTGTTGATATGGTAAAGGCTGCTGTTGCTAAGCTTGAGTCTGCTTCGGAAGTAAGAGTAGTGCCTATGGAAGGTCTTTTAATGAGTTTTGCTGAAAGCACAGGTTCAAGCTCGATTATACGTGGCCTTAGGGCGGTTTCGGACTTTGAATATGAGTTCCAAATGGTTGGTATGAACCAAAAGCTTAACAAGGAAATCGAGACTGTTTTCTTTATGGCGGCCCCGCAATATCAGGCAATTGCTTCTAAATTAGTGAAAGAAATAGCGCGTTTGGGCGGCGAGGTTAAGGACTTTGTAACCCCTGAGGTTAAAATGGCGCTTTTGGAGAAATTTGGTGAAAAATAAATTTGTGCGAGGATTAATTATAGGCATTTTGGGCTTGGCTGGTTTCTCTATGCTCGGGCTAAGTAACTTCGAAGCCCACGCACAGACACGGCCAAAGGTAAAGGCAAAAGCTGCTCCAAAAGCACGCCCAATTAATACTGCGCCCCAAACAAATATTGCTCCGGCGCAATCAACAAGCCCTTCGCAGGCTTTGCCAAAACCCGCACAAGTTTTGCCGCCAGCGTCTGATTGGCGTGAAATTGACCCTGAAAACCTTGTTTTGATGAAAACTACAAAGGGGCCAATAATTATAGAATTGGCCCAAGATATTGCCCCAAATCATGCAAAGCGGATTCGAGATTTGGCGCGCTCTAAATTTTATGATGGTATCAGTTTTCATAGAGTTATAGATGGGTTTATGGCGCAAGGCGGTGACCCAAAAGGTGATGGAACTGGCGATTCCACTTTGCCGGATTTGGTCCAAGAATTTGTGTTTAGGCGCGGCGTAACAAGCCCATATGTGAAGGCGCAAGACAAAACCAGCCATTCTATTGGTTGGATTGGATCTTTCCCAATTACCACCCAAGCAGATTTGTGGATGGCAAGGACAATTGACGGTAAAGTTGCGGCTTTCGTAAATCATTGCCCCAGCATTACATCGATGGCACGTTCGGGTAACCCTAATTCTGGCAATTCGCAATTTTTTCTGATGCGAGAGAAAACACCAGATTTGGATGCGAAATATAGTGTTTGGGGGCGCGCATTAACTGGTCTTGATGTGATACGTTCGCTAAAAACAGGGGAGCCAGTAATTGATCCCGATAAAATGACTGAAGTTAGGGTTTTTTCCGACCTAGAAGCCAATCAAAGACCAAGAGTTTTTGTCGAAAAGCCTGAATCCTCGCGTTTTCAAGCAAAAGCCCAAGCTGCAATTGCCGCTAAAGGCGCTGCATTTTCAAATTGCGATTTGATGCCTGATGCGCAAGTGATTGCGCCAAACTAAAATTATAAAAGCGGTTGCGCCAAGAAAGAGGATAAAATGACACAAGCCGATAATAACACCCTAATCCTAAGCCTAGATACGGGCGATGTTACAATACAATTACGCCCTGATTTGGCGCCCGGCCATGTTGAGCGCATAAAAGAACTAGTATCCGAAGGGTTTTATGATGGCATTATATTCCACAGAGTTATTGATGGCTTTATGGCGCAGGCCGGTTGCCCAGATGGTCGCGGAACTGGCGGTTCTTCAAAACCAGACCTAAAGGCGGAATTTAACAATGAGCCCCACGTTCGCGGTGTATGCTCGATGGCGCGCACTAATGCACCCCATTCCGCAAATAGCCAATTCTTTATCTGCCTTGATGATGCAACTTTCCTTGACAGGCAATATACTGTTTGGGGCATTGTAACTGAAGGTATGGAAGCGGTGGATGCTATTCCAAAAGGTGAACCACCAAGAAACCCTGGCAAAATCATAAAAGCTACAATACAATAAGTTGCGATTATCTGATTTTGATTTTGAGCTCAGCGAAGATTTAATCGCTTTAAGGCCGGTTAGTCCGCGCGACAGCTCAAGGCTATTGGTTGTTGATGCTAATACTGATTCAATTCATGATTTCATATTTTCGCAATTACCGAGCCTATTGAAACGGGGCGACGTTTTAGTCTTTAATTCGTCAAAAACTATTCCTGCTGCGCTTAAGGGTGTCAGGCCAAAGCGTGATGAGAATTCGCCGGATGTAACGATTTCGCTTAATCTTCATAAGGAAATTAGTCCAAAGATTTGGAAGGCGTTTGCAAAGCCAGCAAAGCGCCTGAATATTGGCGATTATATTGAATTTGGCTTTGATTTTCGTGCAAAAATAATGGAGAAATTTGACGGCGGCGAAGTCATTATTGAGTTTGACTGCAGAACAGAGGAATTTGACGAGAAGCTGCGCGAATATGGGCAAATGCCTATTCCGCCCTATATTGGCCAAAAAAGAGCGGTCGATGATAAGGATGAAACCGACTATCAGACCATTTATGCAGACAAATTAGGATCGGTTGCAACGCCAACAGCAGGGCTCCATTTTACTGAAAATGTTTTTGCGAAATTAGATGAAATTGGCGTCGAACGCCATAATATTACACTTCACGTCGGTGCTGGCACGTTTTTGCCGGTCAAAGCTGAAAATATCCACGAGCACAAAATGCACGAAGAATGGTTTGAAATTACAAGCCAAACCGCAGATGCCCTAAACCGAGCCAAGCGCGAAAATCGGCGTATTATTTGCGTTGGCACGACTTCTTTACGGGCACTCGAAAGCTCGATAAATCATGATGGCGAGGCTATTGCGCAAACCAAAGAGACTTCGATTTTTCTATATCCCGGCAAGAAAATTAGATTTGTTGACGGACTAATTTCAAATTTTCATTTGCCTAAGTCCACGCTTCTGATGTTGATGAGTGCTTTTTGCGGCATAGAGACCGTGAAATTTGCCTATAGACACGCTATAGAAAAGCGATACCGCTTTTTTTCCTATGGTGATGCTGGTTTGTGGTGGCGCAAATTGGATGTGGGGTCTTAATTGAGTTTCTCCTTTAAAATTAATGCACAAGACGGCAAAGCTCGCACGGGAATTTTGAAAACTCCGCGCGGTGAAATTCGCACACCTGCCTTTATGCCCGTCGGGACCGCGGCAACGGTCAAGGCATTAGATGTAAATCAGGTCAAATCAACTGGTGCAGATATTATTTTGGCAAATACCTATCATCTGATGTTGCGGCCAGGTGGCGATAGGCTTGAAAGATTGGGCGGTGTGCATCAATTTATGCGTTGGGGCAAACCAATATTGACGGATTCTGGTGGTTTTCAAGTTTGGTCTTTGGCGGGCCTAAGAAAGATTAGTGAAGAT
>CAYTWK010000034.1:0-12402 GCA_964442095.1 uncultured Caulobacteraceae bacterium
ATCTTGCTCTAATTCTTTAAATGCATCTTTGAATACGCCAATATCCATGCCATCAGGATTGGCTTCAGAGGCAACCAATGCTGCTTCGGCTTCGGCTTTTGCATCGTTCAAAGCTGAATGGCGCGCAGTTTTATCGATGATTTTATAAGCATCATCAATTTTAGAGCCAATAAGCGCCTTGATTTGTGCCTTTTGTGCCGTTTTATCTTCTGGCTCAAAATCCCACATATCTTTTGCGGCTTTTTCAGCTAAATCGATAATTGCATTAATTACCGGCTGCATTGCTTTATGGGCAAATGAAACGCCGCCAAGAACGGTTGCTTCATCTAATTCATAAATTTCAGATTCAACCATCATTACAGCATCAGAAGTGCCGGCAACAACTAAATCCATCTTGGATTCTTTAATTTGCTCAACGGTTGGGTTTAGAATATATTCCTCATTAATATAGCCAACGCGCGCACCGCCAATTGGTCCAAGGAAAGGAACGCCAGAAAGTGCAAGAGCTGCAGATGCACCAATCATTGCCAAAATATCTGGATCGTTTTCTTGGTCATGAGAAAGAGTTGTAACTACAACTTGGGTTTCGTTTTTAAAGCCTTTAACAAATAGCGGGCGAATTGGCCTATCAATAAGGCGTGAAACCAACGTTTCTTTTTCGGTTGGGCGGCCTTCGCGTTTGAAATAGCCACCTGGAATGCGGCCTGCCGCATAGAATTTTTCTTGATAATTTACTGTCAACGGGAAAAAATCAATTCCTGGTTTGGCAGTTTTTGCGGCAACAGCAGTCGCCAATACTTGGGTGTCGCCATAGGTCGCCAATACTGCGCCGTCGGCTTGGCGCGCGATGCGGCCAGTTTCTAGTTTTAATGTGCGTCCACCCCATTCGATGGACACGGTTTGAATATTAAACATACATTTTCCTTCAAAATGAAATACGCCTTCGTATTCCATTTAATTTTTGCCCGAAACATTTTGGGCCATTCATCTGGCAAATTTGCCAAGAATAATAACCACCCTATGCGATTATTACCATTTTTAATGCAATTCCGCCCCCCATGAGCGGGGGGCGGTTTGCAATTCCAAAGATCGATTAACGACGTAAACCGTGCTTTGCAATGATAGCTTGATAGCGCTCATTGCTGCGTGATTTTACATAGTCAAGAAGGCGGCGACGAAGCGCGACCATAGCCAACAACCCACGACGTGAGTGATTGTCTTTTTTGTGATCTTTGAAGTGTTCAGTAAGCGTCAAAATGCGCGCTGTTAAGATTGCGATTTGAACTTCTGGTGAGCCAGTATCACCCTCATGGGTGGCGTGCTCTTTTATTAGCGCTTCTTTGCGCTCTTTGCTTATCGACATCGGACTACCTTTCTTTAGCATAGCTAAAATCAGTGTGTAAAAACGCGAAAAGGCGAAAACCTTCCTGCGCGTGCGTCCCCTATGGCGATTGCTTTCCCCTTATGGGTTGCCAAAACAGCACGTGACATATCTTGCCCAGCGATGTTTCTTGGCCGCCGTTTCGCTTTTAGTTCTTCCATTTTACTTGGAATTACAAGGATTTGGCGACCTTGGCGCAATGCGAACATATCTTCTTCAGCAATGGCCAGCTCCGGGATGTCGTCTAGAGCGGTCGTAGCAGGAAGAATATGTTCAAACGCAGCGCCGTCTATACACATTTTTTCTAAAGTTTCCAGTCTTATTGCAGCACTTTCGTTAAATGGGCCAACAGAGGTGCGCCGTAGCATTGTGATATGACCTTCGGTGCCAAGTGCTTTGGCCAAATCGCGCGCAAGACCACGTACATAAAACCCCTTACCAGAGCGCACGAAAAATCTAGCTTCGCTCTCATTTGCTTCTAATAATTTTGCCTCATAAACCAATACTTTGCGTGCATCGATTGTTGGCGCTTTTCCTGCGCGCGCTAAATCATAGGCGCGGACGCCGTCAATTTTAATGGCCGAAAATGCCGGTGGGACTTGATCTATTTCGCCAATAAATGCCAATAGCTCTTTTTCAATTTGTTCTTTGCTTGGGCGCACATCCGATGAGGCAATGATCTCGCCCTCGGCGTCTTGGGTGCTGGTAGATGCTCCCCATAAAATTGTAAACTCATAGGTTTTTTGCGCTTCCATAAGCCATGAAACCGTGCGTGTGGCTTCGCCCAAAGCAATTGGTAAAATTCCGGTGGCGAGGGGATCTAGAGTTCCCGCATGACCGGCCTTATTGGCATTTAGAACGCGTTTGACCTTATTAACAGCATCAGTCGAGGTAAGGTGCAAAGACTTATCGAGCACTAGCCAACCGTCAATATCAATACCTTTTTTGCGGCGCACGCGATTGGGTTTGGAATTTTTCTTCGCGCTATTCGTCATTATTCTCAATTCTTATAGGGGCGCGTTCAAGGTCTTGCGCCACTTTCGGATTGGCCAATAATTCATCAATTTTTACTGCAAAATCATAAGAAGTGTCAGGAATGAATTTTAGTTTTGGTGTAAATTTGGCATCTAGTTTGGTTGCAATTTTATTGCGCAAAAAGCTCGCGGCTTTGTCTAGCGCAAGCGCAATTGTCTTGGCATCACCTTCAGCTAAAGGCGCGACAAAAATATTGGCGTGTTTTAGATCTGGTGACATACGAACTTCGCCAACTGTAACCGAAACATCGCGCAAAGTTGGGTCATGGATTTCGCCGCGCGCCAAAATCTCTACCAAGAGATGCTTTATATTTTCGCCAGCGCGTAATTGGCGCTGTGTAGGGCCTAAATTATCTCTAGACTTTGAATTTGACTTTCTCATTTTACCCTTCCGCCATGAGCAAAGCCCATGCCACCTACCCCAGACGGGGAAGGAGAAGTGTGCCCGTCTCTTCCCCCAATTTGGGGGAAGTCCCCGCGAAGCGGGAATAGGGGGTTACAAACTACGTTTAATAATTTCAATCTCGAAACACTCGATTTGATCGCCTTCGCGCAAATCTTGATAGTCTTCAAAGCCCATGCCGCATTCTTGGCCATTTTGAACTTCACTAACTTCGTCCTTAAAGCGTTTAAGGGTTGATAATTTGCCCTCATGGATTACGACATCATCACGCAATAGGCGCACACCACAGCCGCGTTTGATTGTTCCTTCGGTAACCATACAGCCCGCAATTTTTCCAACCTTGGTAATATTGAAAACCTGAAGGATTTTTGCATAACCAATAAAGGTTTCGCGTCGCTCTGGCTCAAGCATGCCTGAAAGAATATCTTTTACGTCATCAAGCAAATTATAAATAATCGAATAATACCGAATTTCAACGCCTTCAGAATCGGCCAAATCACGCACTTGCTTATTGGCGCGTGTATTAAAGGCAAGGATTACGCCGCCCGTTGATTTTGCAAGACTTACGTCGGATTCGGTAATCCCACCAACTCCTTGATGGATAACGCGGCCAACAACTTCTTCGTTTGCAAGCTTAACCACAGAGGCGGTAATCGCCTCGGCAGAGCCTTGAACATCGGCCTTAACGATAAACGGAAATTCTTTAATCTTTTGGTCTTTAATCCGCGCAAGCATATTTTCAATACCCGAGCGAGCCGATGCACGAATAACCGATTTATCACGGCGCAAGCGAACCCGATAATCGACAACTTCGCGCGCCCGCGCTTCGTTTTCAACTACCACCAATTGATCCCCTGGCTCGGGTGCGCCATCAAGGCCGAGAACTTCAACCGGTTGGGCTGGGCCCGCTTCTTCTAAAGCCTGACCACGTTCATCGCTCATGGCTTTTACACGGCCCCATTGTGCGCCGGCAACAACAATATCGCCGCGCTTCATTGTTCCACGTTGAACCAAAATAGTCGATACGAAGCCACGGCCCTTATCAAGCTTGGCCTCGATTACAAAGCCTTCGGCAGAGCGGTTTGGATTTGCCTTAAGCTCGAGGATTTCGGCCTGAAGCATGATGGTCTCTAATAATTTATCGAGGTTAAGCCGTTTTAAAGCTGAAACTTCAACATAAAGAGTATCGCCGCCAACAGCCTCGGTAATTACTTCGTGTTGTAATAATTCATTCAATACCTTTTGCGAATTGGCGCCCTCTTTATCAATTTTATTGACGGCAACAATTATTGGCACTCCTGCGGCCTTGGCATGATTAATAGCCTCAATGGTTTGCGGCATAACGCCATCATCAGCGGCGACCACTAAAATAACAATATCGGTGACCTTAGCGCCGCGTGAGCGCATTGCCGAGAATGCGGCGTGACCTGGGGTATCGAGGAAAGTAACTTTGTCACCGCTCGGCAAGCGCACTTGGTATGCACCAATATGCTGGGTAATACCGCCAGCCTCACCAGAAACTACATCAGCTTGGCGAATAGCGTCCAATAGCGAAGTTTTACCATGGTCAACGTGACCCATAATAGTAACAACTGGCGGACGAGGAACAAGACTTGCCTCATCGTCTTTTTCACCCTCTAGGCCAATTTCAACGTCGGATTCGGCAACGCGAATTGCATTATGGCCGAAATCGACAACAATCAATTCTGCAGTATCGGCATCTAATAAATCGGTGCCCTTTAGCATTTGCCCCTGCTTCATTAGGTATTTGACTACATCGGTAAGGCGTTCGGCCATACGGTTTGCCAAATCTGCGACGCTTATTGCCTCAGGGATTGTAACATCACGAGTTTGCTTTGCGGTTTCTTGGCGCAAGGCGCTTAGGCGTCTTTCGCGTTCTTTTTCGCGCGCCCGACGAACCGATGCCAAAGAGCGCTGCCTGTCACCATCTTCTAGAGCTGCTGTAATTGAAAGGCGACCGGAGCGGCGCTGCGGCGCATTTTTTGTCCGCGCAACTGGTATGATTTTCAAAACCTGTTGTTTTTGCTTTTTGACGCGGCCACCCAATTCACTAAGCATTGAGTCATCATCCGAAATTTCATTATCGGGCACTAAGTCATCAATATCATTATCCTTGACGAACCTATCATCATATGTTGATTTCTTCGAAACAGGAGCTTCGTCTGGAATGTGGGTTTCAGTTTCGGTGCGCTTACTTTGCGCTTCTAGAGCTTCAAGTCTGGATTGTTCCTCGGCGCGGATTTTATCCAATTCTTCGCGTGCTTTGCGCGCTTCAGCTTCGCGCCGCTCGCGTTCTTGGCGTTGAATTTCCGCTTCTTTTGCACGCTCTAATGCGTCTTGACGCGCCTTCAGTTCCGATTCAGATAGGCCGTGCGTGCTCGCAGCGCTTGGTGCGGGTGCCGCAGGTTTTGGCGCTGTTGCGACAGGTTTTGGCGCAGCACCAGTTTTTACAGCCTCAAATGCGGGCGGCTTAGGTAATTCAAGTCCGCGCTTTTTCTTTATTTCTACTACAACCGCTTTGGAGCGCCCGTGCGAGAAACTTTGGCGCACCGTGCCCGAACCGAGATTGCGATTCAGCGTCAAGGGCTTGCGCGCTGCACCTTGATTTGCGTCTTTGTTTTGATCTTTATCGTTACTATCTGTCATATTATCCACTTGCCCTTTTTTTTGGGCTTTTTCAATTAAAATTAACTCGGCTTTATGCCTCATTTCGATTTTCTAAGGTCTTTTATTCAGTTTATTGGCCTTTTAATTCTCCATCATGTTGCGAAATCGAAATTTTATCTAAATTTCGCGTCCATTCTTGGGGAACGATTTCTATAAAACCTGCTAATCGCGCGATTTCCATTTGCCAATTATTTGCAAAGACTCCCTTCGAAAATAAAGCATGTATTGCATTATCGCGCCCAAAAATTTGGCTTAATTCTTGGCTATTGAAACAGCCGATAATTTTCACTTCGCCCCATTTTGCGCGCGCTAGTCCAATGATTTTTTCGCGCCCGTCTTTGGCGCTATCGCTGGCTTCGATTATAAAGCCAGGTGGTTTATTCTTTATGCTGTCGATAATGGTATCAAAGCCAAGAATTATTTCGCCCGCGCGTTTAGCAAACCCAAGCATATTAAGGCACTTTTGCATAAGTGCCGATTGCGTTTGTTCAACAAGATCTAAGCTTGGTGTGCATTTTTGCTTTAAGGAATTAGCAAAAGAATTGGCCTTTATCGCCTTTTCCAATATTCCCCTATCAGCACTAATCCAAACGCCGCGTCCAGGGGCCTTGGCGTTTACATCGACAAATACCTCTCCCAGCTCATTCGCTACATAGCGAATAAGTTCAAAGTCTGGCTTTGTCTGTTTGGTTAGTGCACACCGACGTTCGAGGCGGCGGCCTTCACCGCGCTCATTCTTGTCCATCGGTTGGGTTTTCCGCCTCACTATCTTCTAAATCTTCGGCAGGTGCTTCAACCCAACCCATTGCAATACGTGCATTCATGATAAGATTATCGGCATCAGCGGCAGAAAGCGCGAATTTTTCCAAAATACCCGCTTCTTTTACGCGTTCGCCGTTTTTAACTTCAAACCAGCCGCGAAGATCATCGCTTACTAGGCCAGCCAAGTCTTCAACCGAAGTTACTTTGTTTTCACCAAAAGCGATTGCCATTTGCGGTGTAACGCCCGGTAAATCGAGTAATTCTTGCTCAATATTTAGGGCTTCTAGGCGCTCGATTAATTGTGCTTCCTCGCGCTCTATATGATCTCTTGCGCGGCTTTGTAATTCGGCTGCCAATTCTTCGTCAAAACCTTCAATAGAGCTGATTTCTTCTGAATCGGTCGCGGCTAGATCTTCGACAGTTTCAAAGCCTTCAGAAACCAATAGGCGCGCCATCATATCGTCAACTTCGAGGGCATTAGTGAATAGTTCAACCAATTCATTGGTTTCTTTTTCGCGGCGCTCTCTTTCTTGGTTTTCGGTCATAATATCAATTGACCAGCCAGTAAGTTGTGATGCCAAGCGAACGTTCTGACCACGGCGCCCAATTGCCAATGATAATTGCTCCTCAGGGACAACTACTTCAACGCGGCTTTCTTCTTCATCAAGAACGACTTTAGAAACTTCGGCAGGTTGAAGTGCGTTAACAATAAAGGTCGCAGGGTCTTCGGACCAAGGAATAATGTCGATTTTTTCACCGCCCAATTCGCCAACAACCGCTTGGACGCGTGAACCACGCATACCTACGCATGCACCAACGGGATCGATTGAAGGATCTGACGAATAAACCGCAATTTTTGCACGAGAAGCAGGGTCGCGTGCAACAGATTTGATTTCAATCACACCATCATAGATTTCAGGGACTTCTTGGGTGAAAAGTTTAGCCATAAAGCCAGGGTGTGCGCGGCTAAGGAAGATTTGCGGACCTTTAATTTCCGAACGAACTTCGTAAATATAGGCGCGCACTCTATCATTCATATTGAGATTTTCGCGTGGCAAAGTCTGGTCACGGCGAATAACACCCTCACCACGGCCAAGGTCGATAAAGACATTGCCATATTCAACACGCTTAACAATACCATTGACGATTTCGCCAACTCTATCTTGGAATTCTTCAAATTGTTTAGCGCGTTCTGCTTCGCGAACTTTTTGGGTGATTACTTGCTTTCCAGTAAGCGACATAACCCGACCAAAATCGAAAAGCGGAAGTTTCTCTTCAAAGACGTGGCCAACACCGACACTTGCGTCAATTTTTTTGGCATTTTCAAGGCTAATTTGTTGCGCATCGCTATAGACATCATCTTGGGTCGGCACGACTGTTTGGCGGCGAGTAATAGTCAGTTCACCGCTTTTTTGGTCAATCTTCGCAACTATATCAAGACCAGCGCCATAGCGGGTTAATGCCGCTTTTTGAATTGCGCCTTCGATTGCATCAATTACAATCTTTTCTTCAATGTTTTTTTCTGCTGCAACCGAACGTGCGATTTGAAGTAGCTCTAGCCTATTGGCACTTATTGCCATTTTCTTCCCCTATTAATCTTCCGCATTTTGCGGATCTTGAAGTTCTATTTCGCCATTATCAATGGCGGTTTCTATTTCGTCCAATTCATCTGACTTTGTGCGACCCTTAAGGCTCTCACGGATAAGTTCATCGGTTAGGACTAGTTTTGCACTATTAAGCCAAGCAAATGGAATAAGTGCGGTTTCAGTTTCGCCATCTAAATCCATGGCAATATTATTTTCTTCAATGCCGACAATCTCTCCGCTAAAGCGTCTTTGATTTTCAACCAGCCTATCAAGCTCTAATTTAGCGCGGTGGCCTATCCATCTTTCGAAATCTTTTAGCCTTGTAAGCGGTCTATCTATTCCAGGCGATGAAACCTCTAGATTATATTCACTCGATATCGGGTCGTGCGCTTCTAGGATTGGTGAAATGCTACGGCTTAGTTTTTCGCAATCATTGGACGACATTTTGCCACCAAAAGTTTCAGCCATAATTTGAAGTGTTTGGCGCGAACCTGAGAGAATACGAATGCGCACAATTTCATAACCCAACTCATTGGCCATGGGCTCTAAAAGCGCTAGCAATTTCTCTTCTAAAGGCGTCTGCGTTATCAAAACAAATTTCCGAACAAATGTATAATTAAAAACATCAAACCAACAAAAAAGCGGCCCCCAATCTGGAGAGCCGCCCAAACCGTAAACGGTGGGTTACAATGTGTTTGGGTGTATAAACTATTAATATACAATAGTCACGAAGTTTGCGCACATAATACGAATCCTATAGCGCCGCTTTGAATATGTCTTGATAATCGCTTTTTTCAAAAGCCATACAATTTGAAAAATGTGCCACGTCTCTTATGGCGTTTTGTGCAACATAGTCGCAATCTTCAGCCTTTAGGCCAATCATTGATAATTTTTGCGGTATCAAAAGCGCTTGGTTTAATTCGCCGATTTTTTCAAAAATCGCTGAAGTTTTATCAATTCCCATTGCGCGTTTTATCCGAGCTAGCTTTTGGCCCACAAATTCATCGGCGCGGCTTTCAATTATCCGCAAGACATGGGGCAAATAAATAGCGTTTAAAGTGCCGTGGTGAGGGTTTATTCCTTTAACGCTGGCGCTCGCATGGGCCAAAGCATGGCATGACCCAAGGCCTTTGACAAATGCCAATGCCCCCTCCATAGAGGCCATTAGCATATTCCATCTGGCATCGATATTTTGCGGCTCCGTGAATGCCGTCAAAAGCCAATTTTGCGCTACAATTTTTTCAATGCCATCTAGGCCGATTGCCTCTGCGGGCGGGTTTACATTGGGTGAAAGAACTGCCTCTATGCAATGGGTAAGGGCATCCATGCCGGTCGCGGCGGTCAAAAAGGGCGGTAATCCAATTGTCAAAAGCGGGTCGCAAATTGCAATTGGCGGAATTAAATTTTGCGATACGAACAATTCCTTGATGCCATTTTCAAGAATTATCAAAGAGCCGACACTAACTTCTGAACCAGTTCCAGCTGTGGTTGGAATAGCAATAATAGGCGTAACTTTACCTATAAGCTTGCTTCCTTTTTGGCTCGTGCCAAAGCGCGCCAAATCACCATCATGGCTAGTGATAATTGCTGCAGCTTTTGAAAGATCAATAGCCGAGCCGCCACCCAATGCAATAAAGCCATCACAATTATTTTTATTATAGATTTCTTTTAGAGCGTTTACTTGCGCCTCGCGCGGATTAGGTTCTGTCTCATCGAATACTAATGTTTCTTTGCCAATTGCGCTTTGAACTTTAGCCAAAATACCAGCTGCCGCAATTCCCTTATCGGTAACAATCACGGGGCTGTTTATACCCAATGATTTTAAAGCATCATTTAGCTTATTGATTGCGCCATTATCGAAAATGCATTGGTTTACGAAATTAAGAATCGGCATCTATTTTGCCAAACTGAAAATTTCATTGCTTTGCCTGTTTAGAAAATCCTCGGCTTCATCGCGTGATTTTGGGTCGCCAACATGAAGCCATGCCCCCTCTAGGACTAGGCCGTAAAGACGCCCTTTGGGTGCCCAATCTTCAAACCAAGTTTTGGCCAAAGAGCGCTTTTCGATTGGCTTTCCTTCAAATAATTCTGTATGAGTAATTTGAATACCGGCATAGGCATAAGGCGCGTTTGGCGCATCGCCGCGCCTTGTTAGGCGGCCTTCATTATCCATGAAAAAGTCACCGGCGCCATCAAACCCGAGGGTTTCTTCCATTTTTGCAAGTATAAGCAAGCCATCCATTTTTTCAGGGTCATAGGCATCAAGTGCGCGTCTAATTGCACTTTCATCAAGCCAGATCGCATCGGCATTGCAAGTGAGGATAACGCCTTGACCCATTAAGGGTAGCGCATTTATTAGCCCGCCTTCGGTCTCAAGCGGTTCGGCTAACTCATCTTCACGTGAATAGATTATTTGCGGTAATTTATCTTTTCGCCCTTCTAGGTGGGAAACTAATTTTTCGGCAAAATGAAAAGTATTGATTACAACTTTTTCAACACCAGAATATGCAAGACTATCAAGCATATGATCAATCAATGTGCGCCCCGCAACCTCAACCATAGCCTTTGGCCTATCATTGGTTAAGGGCCGCATACGCGTGCCAAGCCCTGCGGCAAAAATTATTGCGCGTGGCTTTAGGGATTTAATCATATCCTTTTAAGCTCCTTAAGAGGCGCATAATTTTCAATCCAGGCTTTCAATTCTGATAATTCGGGGTTTTCAAGAATCGATTCTAGATGATTAATCATGCGCGGCATAAATTCGCGATAGCGGTCTTTTTTATCTCGTGCAATAAGTCTTGAGAAAATACCAATAATCCGCAAGCAATTTATTGCCCCCTCTAAATCGATTTCTCGACGCAGCGCCGCTTCATTGGCATTTGCTGCTTTCACATATGATTTTATTGTTGCTTCATATGCAGCCTTTGAAACATCGCGCCGCGCGTCATGTAATAGCATGGAGAAATCCCAAGCCCGAAATCCAATTACCGCATCCTGGAAATCCAAAAGCCCGATTTTTGCAATTCCATCGCGGCCATCGAGCCAAAGATTATTTTCGGCATGATAGTCGCGCAAAGTAAAGGCGCGCGGATGCCTTAGGATTTTTTCGATAATATCAATGCGGATTTTATCCCATTGCCCCATGATTTCATTGTCATATTCGGGTAGGTTCAATAGTTTGGGAACCCATTCAACGAATAGATCAGCATTTACATAAAGTGCCAATCTATCAAATTCTAATAATGGCCATACTCCATTTGGCGCCGCTATGATTTTTGGAATTTCAATATCATGCAGCTTTGCCAAAAGCGCGCCCGCAGTTTCATATAATTCTATTTCGGCGCTATCATCATTTTTAAGAATATTGGCAAAAAGATTATCGCCTAAATCCTCAATAACTGCCAAACCACTTTTTACGTCGCAAGCATAAATTTCGGGCGTGGTAAAACCATTTGACCGCAAGAAATTGGCAATCGCTACAAATGCCTCTACGCGCGAAGCCGCAAGGCGCGATAATGCATTCCAGCCAAGCTTTACTCTATCAGCTTCATTGGCATTTAATGGGCATGGCGGATTTTCATTGCCGGGCGGAGCCTTCATAAGAATTGCCGTTCTATCGCCAAGCGTCAGCCGCTCATACGAACGAGTGGAGGCGTCTTCCATTAATTTGTGCCGAATTGCGCCACCAAAGCCGCTTTGTTCGATTATGCTATTTATAGCGGTTTCAAATGAATTCATTAATTACGCGTCTTAAGCGCTCCCCGATATTATTTTCTGGTTTTATATCATTTACGACACGAAAACTCGCAAATCGCCCTTCTTCGGTAAAACTTAGGTTAATTTCAAGCCTATGGCTCGGAATATTTGCACCTAGCCGTTCGGACCATTCTACTAATGCTAGGCCTGCGCCTATATCTTCCCAACCTAATTCCCAGATTTCGTCGGGCGATTTAATCCGGTAAAGATCAAAATGATAGATCGGAAAATTTTTAGTTTCATAGGTTTGAACCAAAGTGAAAGTCGGGCTAGGGACCTCAATATGTTCGCCCAAAAACCCATGAATTATCGCGCGCGCCAATGTAGTTTTACCCGCGCCTAAATCGCCATTAAGCGCGATAAAATCACCCCTATCAAAGGCTTTTGCCAAAGCATAGCCGAGAGCGATTGTATCATACTCGCTGGAAAGTTTGATGTTAAATGGTCGGTCTTGCGCATTCATTGGGCGCAATTATTCCATTATCCCTTAAATTACAATATTTGCAGCGCTATCAAGCCAGTTCGGATCATCGGTAAACCAGCCGCCATAAGTATAGCGATTGCCCTTGGTGACCATTGTTACCCCGTGAACATATTCATAGCCTGCACCAAACAAAAGCAGAGAGCCTGCTTCGGGCTTTATACGCACACCAAAACCGGGGAAATAAGTATGCCCACCTTCATAATCATCATTTAAATATAGAATTGATGAATAGGTGCGGTGCGATGTGGCATTTGGCGTGCCATCGGCTTTGAGATTATCGGCATGCGGGCGCATTTCAATCCCTGGGG
>CAYTWK010000035.1:0-12241 GCA_964442095.1 uncultured Caulobacteraceae bacterium
CGGCCAGCGTGCCCCAGACCAGTTCGCCCTCGGGCGAGATCTCGGGATCAAGGCATGCAGGCGTTACATATTTATTGTTCATCATATTGGTTTCATAATCCCAGCGGATACCAAGATTAAGGGTCAATTTGTCATTCACAGTCCAATCGTCTTGGATAAATAGACCGATTTCGGTATTTTGCCCTTCAACAAGACCAGATGGCGCAATTGAGATTTGACCACGATAAGGCGTGCTTGATGCAAAACCTGTATAGGTCGCAGCGTTAAACCAATAGGTTCCGTTATTGAACCAATTTTCCGAACGACTTAGGGTTAAATCAGAAATTTTCACACCAGCTTTGATGATGTGGCGACCGCGCCAATTAACGTCAGTGAATGTGACATTATTTTTGAAAGTTACAGATTCATTACCGCCAGTTTGCGTAAAGAAGTGCGCCCCAAGAATTGCTACTTCCGGACCATTTACGCCATCAGTTAGTCTAATTTCTGGACCATCAGAAATTGAAGGAGTTCCAGTATTAGTTTTTTGATACGCCAAGCTTAGCTCGTTAACGAAAGTATCTGTGCGATATTTATGCTCAAATTTTACTTCATCAACAGTATTGCTAATGTTACGGCCATGGCTTCTTGCTTCGCGACCACCATAATCAGTAAATTCTTGTTCGTCACGTTTAAAGAAGCTGATTGCGGCTTCACTCTTGTCGCTAACGGCCCAAGTTAATTTGCCGAAATACAAATCTTGCTGGAACGGATCTGCAAATGTCCCAGTGTTCGCTGCTCTAATAGCAGCAGGAACTGCAGGCGATGTAAATTCAACCGCGCGGCTTGGGTTATTTTGCTTTGTTCCTTCATAAGCCAAGAAGAAGAACAATTTGTCTTTAATGATAGGGCCACCAATATCAAAGCCATATTGATCCCGATTATAATCTGGCTTTGGATTTGCTCTTTCAAAGAAAGGCTGGCCATACATATTTTTGTTTACTAGTTCATAGAAAGCACCGCCGTGGAATTCGTTGCCGCCTGATTTAGTGACCGCAGAAATTACAGCAGAGCCAGCTTGCTCAAATTCAGCTTTAAAGTTTTGAGTTGAAACTTTAAATTCTTGAACAGCTGATTGTGGGAATGGGTTACCTTTAGAGAAACTTTGACCAGCAACACCACCGTGACCAACGCGGTTTTTCAAAGACTGACCATCGATGAATACGTTGATTTGGTCGGCGCTAACGCCACCGGCTTGGATTTGTTTATTTGAGCCAGCAGGCGAAACCGAAAGACCAGGTGCCAAAGCAGCAAAGTTCAAGAAGTTTCTGTCATTTTGTGGCAAATTGCGCATTTGCGCAGGAGAAACTGAGGTCGCGATTTCTGAAGTGCGAACTTCTTTGCGGCGCGAGCCAACAACTACAACAGTTTCACCAGCTGCACCTGATAAATCTACAATTGTAGTAGTACCAACTGCAAGAGTTACTTCTTCAGAGACGCCGCCGACACTAACGCGGTATGAACCAGGGCGAAGGCCAACTAGAATGTATGAACCATCTGCACGAACATTAGTTTCATATTTTCTACCAGTTGCAACATCAGTTGCAGTTACGCGCGCACCCGAAGCAGCATTTTTAACCTGCCCCTGAATAGTTGAAGTATCAGAGTTAGCATAGGCTGGCGCAACCAATGCCGCTGTTGAAAACAGCGCAATTGCTGATACACCAGCAATTAAGTGAAACTTAGAATTTCTTTTCATATTTTATTCCCCAATCAAAACGATATATTGCAATACAAACTTCACAATCATTCACAATCCAGCCAAATCGAGCAACGCTAGACTTGCTAATCCCACACACACAAACTGAATTGAAAACTATCGAAATCCACATTTAGCTAATGAGCTATTTAAAAGTGTCGCGTAAACGATTACGCAATCAAAAATGCAATTTCAAAAGTAATTCTCAACTCCCTTTTAAAAATGTCGCACGCCTTGGACGGCGTAACTTATCAAATTAAGCTGCAAATTATAAATCGCCTTCTTAACACCCAAGTTCTAAGCAAAAAGTTTTAACAAAATACTCAAAACAATTTCAGAAAATCATAAGGCGATTTTTCTAATTGCAAAATCTTGTGTAAACGATTACACAAGAAAAAAGAATTGTCAATTAAATTAGTGACTTTGCCAAGATAAATAATTTTCATTTTTTGTAACTATTTGAATTATAAGGATTTTAAATGTCGCAACAAATTAACACCAGCGTAAAAAACTCTTGGATTCGTGATTTTTTCGTGTGTTTTAAATATTTGGCCATTTTTCTTATTCTTATGCCTTCTGCTTGGGCCAGCGCACAAGAAGTAAAATCAATCACACTCAATAACAATGGCGTTCCCATAGTCTATAAGATTGGTGCCGAGGCATATTCACCAAATAAAACCTTAAAAGTTCAAATCCTTAATGCGCCAAATGGCTCTGCTTATTATAGAGTTCTACGCAATGACAAGGAGGTAATTTCGCCATCAAGGCTTGGTTTCATTTTGGCAAATGATTCTAAATTGGACCTATTCTTAGGCGTAGTGAATTCGCAGACCAAAACCATTGACGAAACTTGGGAACAAGCATGGGGAGAAAGTAAATTAGTAAGAAATAATTATACCGAATTAAACGTCAATCTGAGTGAATATGCGCGCCAAAAGCGCGGGTTTGCAGTCGTTTTTAGAGTTTTTGACGATGGTATTGGCTTTAGGTATGCCTTTGATGAAAAAGTGAAACTTAAAAAATTGGAGATTGTAGAAGAACTTACGGAGTTCAATATTTCAGAAGATGGAACTGCATGGTGGATACCGGGCGGCGAATTTAACCGCTACGAACAATTATACCACAAGACTCCGTTAAGAGAGGTTGGACAGGCCCATACGCCGATGACAATAAAAACCAATTCTGGCCTTTATCTAGCATTTCATGAGGCTGCATTAGTTGATTATTCAGCAATGTGGCTGCGCCGTTTTGAAGGAACCAAATTTAGGGCAAACCTATCGCCGAGCCCAAGAGGAGCGAAAGTTACTCGTGAAGTTCCGTTTGTGACGCCATGGCGGACAATACGAATCACTAATAGCCCGGCAGATCTTTATATGTCTAATCTCGAACTTAATCTTAATGAGCCAAATAAATTAGGCGATGTATCATGGGTAAAGCCGCATAAATATGTCGGTATTTGGTGGGAAATGCACATTGGCAAATCGACATGGGAGCGCGGCGAAAAGCATGGTGCGACCACAGCCAATGCCAAAAGGCATATTGATTTCGCTGCCAAGCATGGTTTTCGCGGTGTCCTTATAGAAGGTTGGAATGTCGGCTGGGAAAGCGATTGGTTCGCCAGTGGTGACGGCTTTGACTTTCTTAAAGCCTATCCAGATTTTGACCTAAAAGAAGTTGCCGATTATGCCCGCCAAAAAGGGGTTCGCATTGTTGGACATCATGAGACTGCGGGCAATGTTGCAAAATATGACCCACAAATGGAAGATGCATTCGCACTATACAATAGCTTGGGTGTAGATAGCGTAAAAACTGGCTATGTAGCCGATGCTGGCGGGATAAAAATTGGCAAAGAGCCGAATACTTATTATACTTGGCATGATGGCCAAGAAATGCAGCGTCATCACCTAAAAGTCGTTGAAACTGCGGCAAAATATAAAATATCGGTGAATCCGCACGAGCCAATAAAGGATACCGGCTTACGCCGAACCTATCCCAATTGGGTATCGCGCGAAGGTGCACGCGGAATGGAATATAATGCGTGGGGCGAGCCAATAAACCCAGTTCACCATGAAATTGATCTCGTGTTTACGCGAATGTTATCGGGCCCAATGGATTATACGCCAGGCATTCTATCCCTAGTAGGAATCGGCGATAGAAAACTGAATTCGACTATGGCCAAGCAGCTTGCAAGCTATTTGGTAATATATTCGCCAATTCAAATGGTGGCCGATTTGCCTGAAAACTATGAAGCGAATTTAGGGCCATTTCAATTTATCAAAGACGTGCCGACCGATTGGGAGTTCACAAAGGTAATTGCTGGTGAAGTTGGTCAATATGTTGTGATGGCGCGAAAGGACCGAAATTCGCGCGAATGGTATCTAGGCGGCATTACAGATGGCAATATGCGCCAGACCCAGACCAGTCTAAAATTCCTTGAGCCTGGGATTAATTATACCGCAGAAATTTACCGCGACGCGAATGATTCCGACTATCGAAAAGAAACGCGAAAGAACATCATAATTGAAAAGCGCCGCGTAAATTCAAATACACAATTGCCAATCAGAATGGCGCCGGGCGGTGGTTTCGCAATCCGCTTTATTCCGGAGAAGTAATAAAGCGGCTTTAAGCCAGTGCCATTTTAGATTAATCAGGCCTCTATAGTCCCTTTGCAATAGCTATCTATAAAGGCCTGATGATCTGTCATATCGTCAACACATGCGGCGATTGTCTCTTTCACATCACGAGCAAATGCGGCAGCATGGCCTTCTGGGAATAGATCTATCATTGGATCTGGCGTCATCTCTAGCCCTTGTCCTAGCAATACCTGAACCCAGCTTTCTTCGGCGAATAATTCATTATTGTCGCGAAAGAAACGGCCAGAGGTTTTGAAAAGTTCAAACCTATCAAGCAGACTTTGCGGCACTTCCATATTTTTACAATATTTCCAAAATGGCGAGTCTTCGCGATTTGTAACCTTATAATGCGCTATAATGAAATCACGGATGTAATAATATTCTTTTTCAGCTTGAAGATTATATTCATCAATATCGCGCTGCGAAAATTCATTTGATGGGAAAAGCGCCAAAAGACGCAAAATGCCTGCTTGGATAAGGTGAATTGCCGTAGATTCCAACGGCTCGAGGAAGCCGCCAGAAAGCCCAATTGCGACCACATTTTTCTCAAACAGCTTTGTGCGCTTGCCCGGTGTAAATTTAACCAAACGCGGCTCGGCTAATGGCTTTCCATCAAGATTAGACATCAAGACTTCTTTTGCGGCTTCATCGCTAATATATTTAGATGAATAGACATGGCCATTGCCAATTCTATGCTGGAGCGGGATTCGCCATTGCCAGCCCGAATCATGGGCAATTGATTTTGTATAAGGCAAAAGGGTTTCAGAATTTTCGCAAGGAACCGCCCATGCGCTATCGCACAAGAGGTATTTCGACCATTCCTCATAGCCTATGCCCAATTCCTGCCCAAGCAAAAGCGATCTTTGTCCCGAACAATCTATGAAAAACTCGCCCGCAATTTTTTGACCGCTTTGAAGTTCGACGCTTTCAATATAACCCGTTGCTGAATTTTTGTGGACTTTTACAATTTTCCCCTCGGTGCGCTTTACGCCGTTTTCCTCTGCCAAAGAGCGCAAATATTGGCCGTAAAGCGTCGCGTCAAATTGATAGGCAAAATCATAATCACCAGTTGGGGCATTTTCTGCGCCAAATGGCATAGCAAACTTCGCCTTGCGCGCCGCCATTACGCCGATACAATAATTATCAAAGTCTTCGGCTTTACCTTCGGCCTTCGCCTTTAGCCAAAGATGATGAAAGCGCATCCATAATTGATCTTGGCCAATTTTGCCAAATCCGTGAATATAAGTGTGGCCCTTCTCGCGCCAATTTACAAACTCAATGCCAAGCTTAAAAGTTGCCATAGTTCGGCGCATCATTTCGTCTTCTTTGATTTTAACGAAATTATTGAAGATTTTAATGGCCGGAATTGTCGCCTCGCCGACACCAATAATGCCAATTTCCTCGGATTCTACTAATTCGATTGAAATCGCGCGCATAGTAAGTTTGGATAATAGCGAAGCCGTCATCCAACCCGCCGTTCCGCCGCCAACAATAACAATTTTTCTAATCATTAAAACCTACCCTTTTAAAATATCGAAAATTTATTGGTCGAGCCTGTGCCTCATTTATATAAACCATTTTTCTCTTGCCCAAGGCTTTTTTTATCTATAATTTCAACCTCGTTTTTCCACTTTATCTTAAAAAGCTTAGAGTTCATAATGCCAAAAAGTCGCAACTTAAACATTCACTTCAAAGCTTTTCTTTCTTATTCTCTTTGTTTTGTATTCAATTATGTAAACGATTACGCAATCGCCGCCAATGCATAAAATGCACAAAATCAATTCCAAAACCATTTTTGAAGCTAAAATAGGGACAGAGTGAAGCACAATGAAAGAGATATGGACATTAATATTATCTTGCTGTCTATTTGCTATTGCGGCACTTTCAACTACCCTAGCAATAGCGCAGACAACCAATAGCGGCCTGAATAAATATTATCGCCACAGCGTTTTTGATAATTCGCGCGGGCCAGAAACATATTATTATGCCAAAGCCAGCACCGCAGGGCCAAGCAGCCTTACAAGTAAAAATGGCAATTTGCCAATTTCAAATATAATTTTTCGCACGCCGCCAAATGCCCTAAGTTTTGAATATATCTCTGCCCCAGGCGGTGATTGGAAAGTCGAAATAATTCCAAATAAGCACCAATATTTTAGCGATTTTGACGGCGACACCTTAAGTTATTGGATTTATTCAGAGCAGGAATTAAACCGCGCAAATACGCCAAGGATTTATGTCATTGATGGCAATGGCGCATGGTCGCCCGTCGTCGATTTAATTGGATCAAATCAAATAATTCATGCTGGCAAATGGACACAAATTAGGCTTCATAAAAGTGCCTTTGACCCAAGCTGGTCTTTAACTAGCGACGAGCCTATTTCCTTTAAGGCATTGCGCCGCATTATGATTGTTCAAGGTCTCGATGATAATAGAAAAAACAAATTCTATCTTGATGACATGCGAATTTTAAACCCAAATGACACCGACCAAAATCCACCAAATCCGCCGCAAAACCTAAAATCAAAATCCTATGAGCGTCACATTGATTTAGTTTGGGACGCGCCAAGTGCGCAAGATATTGAATATTATGAGATTTATCGAAGAGTTGGCATTGGCGAGTTTTTACCAATTGGCATTCAATCGGCACAACACTCGCGCTATTCTGATTATGTTGGCGAAATAACAGAGCAAATATTTTATAAATTAAGCGCCGTAGATTATTCGGGAAATAAGTCTAACCATAGCATTTTAACAAATGCCAAGACCCGCCCGATGTCTGACGAGGAATTGCTAGAAATGGTCCAAGAGGCGGCATTTCGCTATTATTGGGATGGCGAAAATAAAGATTCAGGTATGGCCGTAGAAGTCTTACCCGGCAATCATAATCAAATTGCGGTTGGCGCTTCAGGGTTTGGAATAATGGCGATTATTACTGGTATTGAGCGCGGCTTTATTAGTCGCGAAGATGGCAGAAAGCGTCTAATAAAAATTTTGAACTTCCTAGAAAGAGCACCAAGATTTCATGGCGTTTGGCCACATTATTTGAATGGCGAGACCGCCCAAATTATTCCGGCGGCTGGCAAATATGATAATGGCGGGGATTTGGTCGAAACCGCATTCCTAATGCAGGGGCTTTTGACCGCACGACAATATTTTGGGCAAAATAATGCCGATGAAATCTTCATAAAGGACAAGATTACTGAGTTCTGGCGCGAAATAGAATGGGATTGGTATCGGCCAACAAAAGACAGCGATTTTCTTTATTGGCATTGGTCGCCGGATCATGGGTTTCGCATAAAACACCCTTTAATCGGCTGGAATGAAACTTTAATGCCATATCTTCTGGGAATTGCCTCGCCAACACACCCAATACCGCCATCAATGTGGCATACTGGATGGGCTGGCAAATCTGACTTTGCCGCAAAATACAGAGAGACTTGGAGCCATTCGTCAGATGGAAACCGCTTTATAAATGGTAAAACCTATTATGGCGAAAAACTTGAAGTCGGAACAGTTTTTGGCGGCGATCTATTCTTTACCCATTTCTCCTTTATGGGCTTCGACCCAAGAGGCAAGCGCGACTTATATACAAATTATTTCAAAAACAATCGCGCAATTGCCAAAATTCAATATAATTATGCGATTGCAAACCCGAATAATCACATAGGCTATGGGCCTTATGCTTGGGGGCAATCTGTCGGAATAAATGCCGGAAGCGGGCGAACCGAACCCGCGCGCGATATAGGCACTTTGACCATTTCAGGCGCCATAAGCTCCATGCCCTATACACCCCAAGAATCCATTCGCGCATTGAAACATTTTTACCGCGTGCATGGCAAACACATTTGGGGAACTTATGGTTTTGCCGATGGTTTCAACCAATCAAAAGATTGGTATCATGAAGTATATATGGGTCTAAATGCGGCGCCAATGGTGGTAATGATTGAAAACCATCGCTCTGGCCTAATTTGGAAGAACTTTATGGCCAATCCCGAAATTGCCCCTGCTCTTGAAAAAATTGGCTTTGTTCGTGATGATGATTGATAAATGAAACTTCAAAAACCCTAGCGGTAAGCCTTTGAATTTATATCATTTTCAGGAATTGCCCCTTTATTCATAATCACCCAACCAGCAAGCGCATGGCCCGTTTTTGCCGCAATCTCGGGCGCATCGCCGTTCGCGCGCGCTGATAAATAACCCGCATTAAAAGCATCGCCCGCGCCGCTAGTATCAATCGGTAAAAGCTCTTTTTCAGGTAAAATTCGATTACCATTAATTAGGCAGCCCCCTGCCCCATCTTTAACCACCAACTCGCGCGCACCTTTTTGCTGCCAGAAATTCGCGCATTCTTCTATTGAACTAAAGCCCGAAACCGCGACTTCATCTTCAAAAGTCGGCAAACCTATATCACAATGCGAAATGGCAATATCACGATATTTTTGGGTTTCCTCACGGCTCGGCCAGAGTTTCGGGCGATAATTACCATCAAAAACAATTTTAACGCCATTTGCGCGCAATTTAGCGCAAGCTTTAAAGAGTTTTTCTCTATCTTGGGGCGATAAAATCGCAACGCTGATTAGGGAAAAACAAACATAATCAAAGCCCGAAAGCCTTTTTAACAAGTCGTCTATCGAAAGCCCTGCCAATACTTCTTTCGCGGCGGAATTATCACGCCAATATTGAAAGCTCCGCTCACCCTTTTCGTCAAGCTTAATTGTATAAAGCCCCATATGGCGGCTTGGATGGCGAATTATCAAATCTGAGCCAATATTTTCACGCGCCAAAAATTTTACAAAATCATTTGAAAAATCATCATTTCCAATGGCCGTGAAATAAGAAACCTCATGGCCAAAGCGCGCCAAATGAACCGCAGTATTTAAAGTATCGCCTGCAAAGCCGATTTTGCAACTATCGGCTTTGCCGCTAATTTCTATCATGGCTTCGCCAATAAAACAAAACTTCATCTTTGCAATTCTCTCTTTTACCAATTCCACCGATTACCAATTCCACATTGTGCCATCTTCAAGACGTGCAACTGGAAGATAGGCTGGCTTATAGGGGTATTTTGCCGCTAGCTTCTCATCAATATCAACGCCATGACCGATTGCATCGCTCGCGAATAAAAACCCATTTTCAAAATAATATGAATGTGGGAAAACCGCGTCGGTTTCTGGTGTATGGCGCATATATTCTTGAATGCCGAAATTAGGAACCCAGCTATCAAAATGTAGCGCCGCTCCCATTGTAACTGGCGATAAATCGGTCGCCCCATGCGAGCCTGTCTTTATTTGGTATAACGCTGCCAAATCGGCAATCCGCCGCAGATGAGTTATACCCCCTGCACGCACCACTGTTGTGCGGATGTAATCAATTAATTGGTTTTGTATTAAATCTTTGCAGTCCCAGATAGTATTGAATATCTCACCAACCGCGAGCGGGGTCGTGGTATGCGCGCGAATTAATTTAAATGCCTCTTGGTTTTCGGCTGGGGTTAAATCCTCGAGCCAGAATAGCTTATAATCTTCAACTTCTTTACCGAGCCTAGCAGCCTCAATTGGCGTTAGGCGGTGGTGACCATCATGCAATATATGGTGATCAAAGCCATAAGTATCGCGCAATTTTTCAAATAGTTTAGGCACATAATTAAGATATTTTGTAGTGTCCCAAACCGTATTCGAGGGCAAAGCGGCATCGGCGGGCTCATAATACATTTTACCGCGCCCAACCCCATAAGCATCTTTAATTCCCGGGACACCAGTTTGCGCACGAATGGCTTTATAGCCCATATCAATATAGCGCCCGAATTCCTCGGTGGTTTCGGCGATATCATTGCCATTTGCATGACCATAAACCATAATTCCTTCACGGCTTTTACCACCAAGTAAATCATAAAGCGGCATATTCGCCATTTTCGCCTTTATGTCCCAAAGTGCAGTATCGACCGCGGAAATCGCGCTCATAGTAACGGGGCCCCTACGCCAATATGCGCCGCGATACAAATATTGCCAAATATCCTCAATGCGGCGTGGATCCATTCCAATAAGGCACGGAATAACATGGTCTTCGAGATATGAAACAACCGACAATTCGCGGCCATTTAGGGTGGCATCACCAATCCCATATACGCCTTGGTCGGTATAAATTTTTAAGGTTACAAAATTTCGCCCTGGGCAGGTAATAATAGTCTTTGCGGATTCTATCTTCATCACGGATTCTTTTCAGACAATAAAATACTTAAATGACTATTATCAGCTTTTTCAAAAGAAAGAAGGGTGTCGCCGATTAAACAACACCCTCCAAGGTTTAGCGGTAAAATTGGGGATAACCGCTATCTTTGACCAACACGCTTAGAATTTAAAGCGTGCACCCAAATAGAATTGACGACCTGAGTTTGAAATATCAAACAATAGGTCATTCGCCACATTGCCCTGCGCAGTATTATAAGTGATACGGCTATCTTGGGCCTCATCAGTTAGGTTTGTGCCCTCTAGGACGATTGTAAGACGATTATTCACATTATACGAAATCTGTGCGTCAACCGACTGAACGTCTTGTTTGCCCCACAAATCCGCAGACGAGCCAGGCAATAGAACCGATACATAACCATCACGATGCGAATAAGAAACGCGGCCCGACAATTTCTTGCCTTCATAATAAAGCGTTGCGTTATAAGCATTTGGCGATAGACCCAAAAGATTATATTCGCGGAACACTGGCGCAGTTGTCGATGGCGTCACAAGATAATTAATCTTTGATTCAACATGCGTATAGTTCAAAATCGCGCCAGTATTTGACAAAAAGCCTGGCAAGAAAGTGAACGGCTTGTTGATTGCAATTTCATAACCAGTCAAATCACCGCCCGGAGTATTGGTTGGCTGTGTCACAGTATATGGAGTTGCGCCAGTTTGACCAGTTCCTTCAAGAAGTGAAACATCATAACCAGTTTCTGAGAATGGAATTGTGCGAACCGCAGACTGAATCCAAGAATTAATTTTCTTTTTGAACAAGCTTACGGTGAATAAAGTATCTCTATCAGGATACCATTCAAAGCTCATATCATAGGTATCGGCGCGAATTGGATCAAGTAATGGATTACCAATACTTAGGGTCTGACCGCCAGTTGAAATTGAACCAGATGGCGACAATGAAGCCAATGTCGGGCGCGACATAACTTTGGATGCGGCCACACGAACCAAGACATTGTCCAAAGGTTCAAAAGTTGCGTTGAATGATGGCAAAGTATCATCATAAGAACGCTTTAGAGTGATATCCTCAAGAACCGCACCACGGGCGAAAATGCCCTTCACGGTTTGGGTTGTGGTAACTTGGCGAACACCAATATTACCACGCACTGGCATGCCCATTAAATCAAGCTTGTAATCGGCTTGGAGGTAAAGCGCAGTATCAGCCTCGATGGCAGAGCGGTTGTTCGCACGTGCCGCATTATTTAATTTATTGACGGTAAATCTGCCCCATTGATTGACGCAATTACAATTATAGCCAAATTTCTCCCTAATCTTATCCAAATCTGGAACCAGATAAGTCAGGCCAGCAACATTCACTAATTTTGAATATTGGCTCATATTTGCGTTGATTTCGGCGATCATTGCAGATTCGCCAGGGCTACCGCCAACTATAGCAGGGCCCGCCGCTTCGTTATTGGTCGCTTCTGCAGTTGTCCAACGACGCCATTCTTCGGTTTGAAAACCAAACTCTTTGAATGATGCACCAAATTTGAATTTTAGATTATCATTCATTTCATATCTGAAGTTTGATGCCAAAGTGTTATAGGTATTTTCGACATTCAAAGGACGAATCCGCACCAAGGACGCATCACCATTGGCATTTGTATTTACAGTTTGCGATGATG
>CAYTWK010000036.1:0-10390 GCA_964442095.1 uncultured Caulobacteraceae bacterium
TTTCGTCATTCATTCTTGCACACTGCCTTGATTGTTTTTCGCCCGCATATAGGCACTCCAATATTGCCAGCCGGTATAAAGCGACATAATCGCGCCAATGAACAACACAATCCAGCCAGCATTAATTGCAATATTCCAGTTAAATGCATGGCCGCCTAAATAGATACCTATGCCGGCCATAATTACGGCGGTTTTTGATTTGGCTAAAAAGGTCGCCGGCAATGAAAGGCCAAATTTCTCGCCCTTGGCGCGTATGTCAGTTATGAAATAATCACGCAGCGAAGTAGAGCCCAACAGGAATAATCCAGCAATTGCATACAATAAAGAGCTATTTGGTGCGGATACAATTTCAAAGACAATTAGCGCGAAAATAACCAATCCGACCAATAATTTATCGGCCCATAAATCGAGTTTTGCACCAAGCGCGGATTTTGCGTTCAATGCGCGCGCCAAAGTGCCATCGACCCAATCGGTAGAGGCGGCGATAACATAAATCCAAAATGCCCAAAGCTCTATAGATTCTGGGCCAAGATCTAAGCCCATCAGAAAAAGCAAAACAAAAATAATCGGCGAACATAAAATCCGTAAAATCGTAACGAAATTTGGTAATTGTTTTATTAGTTTCATTTATCGCTCTTTGCTTTATTCGGCCTGAAAATAGTCATAAATTCTTTGCGCCAATTCTTCACTGATATGCGGTGTCGCCGCCAGTTCGCGCACCGATGCCACGCCAACAGCTTTGGCAGAACCAAAGCGCGCCATCAATGATTTTTTGCGCAAGGGGCCAATCCCTTCAATGGCATCAAGCGGGTTTTTGACCAATTCTTTGGTGCGCTTTTGCCTATGTGCACCAATTGCAAACCTATGCGCCTCATCACGCAGCCTTTGTAGATAATATAAAACCGGATCGCTAACGGGCAAGCGGAAAGGGGCCTTGCCGCGCATGTGAAATTCTTCGCGCCCTGCGTTTCTATCGACACCTTTGGACATTGCGATAATTTTTATATTCTCATCAATCTGGAGCTCGTCGGCAATTTCCAAGACCGCATTTAATTGAATTGGCCCACCATCGACAATGATTAGATTTGGCAAGTTATCGTCATTGGTTTCCTTGTTCAGGCGGGTAAACCTACGGCGGAATACTTCGCGCATCATGGAAAAATCATCGCCGCCGCCCGCGTCTTCGATTGTCCATTTTCTATATTGATTGCGTATAAAGCCGTCTGCGCCAGCCACCACCATTGCGCCAACCGCATTCGTGCCTTGGATATGGGAATTATCATATATTTCAATACGTTCGGGGCGAGTTTTCAAATCAAAACTATGCATCAAAGCGTCCAAAATCTTATTGGTTGCCGAAGATTGCGATAGTTTTCGGGCCAAGGTTTGCCGCGCATTTGCCAATACTTGATTGACAATTTCTAGCTTCTCACCACGCTGCGGAACCGCGATTTTTACACTTGAGCCAGAAAGCATTGAAAGCGCATCTTCTAGGACTGCCGCATCTTGGGGGGCATGACTGAGGAGGATCAAATCGGGCGGCGCATTGGTTTGATAGAACTGACCGATAAAGCTAGTTAGGATTTCGGCCACATCAAATGCACTATCTTGGGCGTTCGGCAATTTCGGGAAATAGGCGCGATTGCCCCAATTTTGTCCAGCTCTAAAAAAGAAAACTTCGATACATGCTACGCCGCCCTCAAGCACAATCGCCAATACATCAGCCTGTGAAAAAGTTTGTGGGTGAACGCTCTGGCTATTGCGAACACTTGAGAGGGCCCTAATTCTATCGCGTAGCCTTGCCGCAGTTTCATAGTCGAGATTTTCGGAAGCCTTATGCATTTGCTTGGCTAGATTGTCTTGTAAGCTACTTGAGCGTCCGCGAAGAAATAGCCGCGCCTCATCGACTAATTCGCGGTAATCTTCGGGCGCAATCAATTGGGCACAGGGTGCAGAGCAGCGTTTTATTTGATAGAGCATGCAGGGCCGCGAGCGAGATGCAAATTCGGCATCGCTACAAGTGCGAAGCAAGAATGCTTTTTGTAAAATTGTAAGAGAATGTGTAACCGCAAAACCGCTGGCGAATGGGCCAAAATAATCCGCCCCTTTGCTTCGCGGCCCTCTATGCTTGGCGATAGAAGGCGAGGGGTGCGCCATATTAATAGCGATATAAGGAAAACTTTTATCATCGCGCAGCAAAACATTATAGCGCGGCTTTTGCCCTCGAATTAGGTTTGCTTCTAATAATAGCGCCTCGGCTTCGGTGCGGGTGATGGTAAATTCCATTCCCCGAACCATTGCAAGCATTCGCGTTATTTGATTGGTATGACCAATTCCGCGCGCATAGGTTGCAACTCGCTTTTTGAGGCTTTTGGCTTTCCCGACATAGAGCAATTGCCCTTCTGCGCCTATCATTCGATAAACCCCCGGCGAATTGGGCAGGGTTTTGTGATAATCCTTGATTATTTCAATGCCAGTTCGCAAATCCAACTCCGCCTCAGGTTTGGGCGGACTAATCGCATTTATTGGATTGATGTCGTCGGGGCGATTTGCTTTAGGCATAAGTCATTTAGACTATATTCGCGTGCCATGGAAAGCCCCAATTGCGATAATTGGTGTGGCAAGTTTCGATGCTATGCGCTATTTCGCCGGCACATATGGCGCACATTCTTCTTTGCTATTGGTGACATTAAAATCAACCGAGCCATCGGATTTGCGCACTTCCAAAATTAGGCGAATACCATTCGGTGCTAGCTCGCTTTGCATATATAGTTTGCATGTTTTTTCAAGAAGGGCCTTTTGCGCGCCGAGTAAATCACCCGACACTTGCATATTATCAAGGATGAATTTGTGGGCTAAAACCACGCGGCGCTCGCCGGGATAGATTTCCACAGGCTCGGCACGCAGCTTATGAATCATGCCATTAATTTCCAACGATGCTTTGAAGCCTCTATGCATTTCCTTTGCAATTGGCTCTAGCCATTGTTGTTGCTGCTCAGGAGTTGCGGCATCATAATTAAAAGGTGGCGGCTTTGGCGCACAAGCTGGCAAAGCTAAAAAAACCGAAATAGCTATTAATTTCTTCATTTCTCACTCCCGAAAATCGCGGCTAACCTAGCGTCAATCAATTAAGGAAGCGTTATTTTTCGCCATTACTTAGGGGAAAGTTGTTATATTTCTTAGCAGTTTATGCCCAATGTGCGATTGAAAGCCTATATGTTTTTCGCTATTGCGAATTAATAAATAAAACACATCGAGCACCTCCCTTAAAATGCCAAAGTATTCATATAATTTTTTTCTTTTCGCTGGCCTCGCGATTTTTGGGCAAGCCAGTAATGCAAATGCGCAAAATGCACCTGAAATTGCCGAAGAAGTGATTGTCACAGCAAATCGCTATTCATCGAAACTTTCTAAAACTCCTTTGGCGGTATCGGCGCTAGGTGCGCAGGAGATTCGCAAGGGCGGCTATGAGAGTATTTCTAGCCTAACCCAAGCAATCCCGAACTTGCAAATGGATGCCAATGGAACAGCAACGAGGATTTCAATTCGCGGCGTCACTAGCACTGACACTACCGAAAAGGGGGACCCATCTGCGGCCTTTATGATTGATGGTGTATATATTGCGCGTTCTGAGGCGCAAAATACTAGCTTTTATGATATTGATCAAATCGAAGTTCTGCGCGGGCCACAGGGCACACTCTATGGCCGTAATACGACTGCGGGTGTAATAAATATTAAATCGAAAAAGCCAAACGCGGATTTTTATTATGGTTTAAATGGCCTGGTCGGTGATTTTAGCGCAATGTCTTTGGGTGGTTTCATCAATGTCCCAATCAGCGATGGTCTAAAAGTCCGCGCAGCAGCCAATTATAATAAGCGCGACGCTTTTATAATAAATGGGCAGGGAACCGGCTATGAAATGTCAAATAATCGCGATGATCTGTCTTTTCGCCTAAGTGCGCTATTGGATTTGAATGAGGATTTATCCATTATTTTGCGCGCCGATTATAGCAAGATAAATTCGGTAAATGCCGATATTGATGCTCGCAATTTTTATATAAATCCTAATGTCATTAATCCAGTTTATTATAATTCATCATCTAAGGCAAAAAGAACGCTTTCCTTTATTCCGAGCAATGGCGGGCGAAATGTCCTTCAAGAATATAAAAGTGATAATCATACTTGGGGCATTAATGCGGAATTAAATTATGATCTAAAATTCGCGGATGTAATCTATATTGGTTCGCGCCGCTATTTTGAGCGTAATGAATTGGGCAATATAATACTTTCTAGTTTTTATGGCTCGCGTTTCATTCAAGATGCGGATTATACCCAAGATAGCCATGAAATACGAATTGCCAATAAAGAAGGTGGAAAATTTAGAAGCCAAGCTGGGCTTTATTATTTTAATGAAACCTCCAAAGTTCAATTTACTTTGCGCGACCTTGAGGCGATTTTTCTTCCGCCCTATTTTTCTTTCCCGCAAAATCCGATGAAAAGCGAAAATATGGCGGTTTTTGCGCAGACTTCATATTCAATTCGGCCCAATTTGCGGCTTGTGGCTGGTGCAAGATATTCCGAAGATGAGAAATCACGCCTTGGTTTTACAAGTTTTCAAAAAGAATATGTCTTTAATTCTGCAAATGGTGATTTTCGGGTTTTGAATGCTGCGCGCCTTAAAGCAGATAATCTAAGCTGGCGTTTGGGTGCGGATTGGGATTTCGATGCCAATACATTTGCATATGCGACTATTTCAACTGGCTATAAGGCTGGAAGCTTTAATGATGGCTGTATGACCGGAACAAAGCATTTGGGGGTCAATTGCGATAATCCGACCGATGAAAACCTATTATTCTATAAGCCAGAAACCCTTGTGTCCTATGAACTCGGCCTAAAGAAAAGGCTTTTGGACAACCGCCTAAATCTAGAGGCGATTATATTCATCTATGATTATAAAAACCTTCAATTGACAGGCCTTACCTATGATAGGTTTGGTGGACCATTTTATACCACCACTAATGCCGCGAAAGCGGACGTTAAGGGACTAGAGTTAAATGGCGATTGGCGTATTACAAATTCTGATAAATTGCGCTTTGGTCTGGCGCTATTGGATGCGCGCTATGGCAAATATTCGCCCAATGGAATTAATGATTGGTCGGGCCTTGCATTGGACAGAACGCCGCCATTAGTGGCAAGTTTCGGATATGAAAAAGAGCAGCGCTTAGGTGCGGGCCATTTGAACTATAGCTTTTTTACTCGCTATAGTGATGATTATTTCCTATCAAATCAAAGCTCTGGGATACGTTATATTGTGCCATCATTCACCAAAAGCGATGTTTCCATAAGTTATAGCCCGAATGAAAAGGCTTGGGATATTCAATTATTCGCCAAAAACCTCGAAGATAAAGTCTATCCCCTAAGCGTCGGCGGTGGTGTAGCCGCGCCAAGTGAGCCAAGAACTATTGGTCTTAGGTGGCGCATTGCGGGATAAGAAATTACTGCTTAATAAAAGCATTTTTTTATTGCAAATGACTTGCAATTAATCTGGTTTCGGGACAATCTTTATTAAACACAATAAAGAGGAAACGATGCCATATCCAGCTGCTACTATACCGCAAATTCATGCAATGCTTACCGCCAAAGGGTCGCCATTTGAAATGGGTGAGGCGAATGTCTTGGGCGTTGATATGCGCGTTTACACCAATGCGCCGCCAAATCTAAAATTTATCTTTGAAGCATCAAGAGCTTGGGGTGATTTACCAGTTGCAGTTTATAATGACGAGCGGGTCAGCTATAAAGCAATGACCAATGCGGCGGCAAAATTTGCGCATATTTTGGTAAATGATTATGGCGTGCAAAAGGGTGATAGAGTTGCAATTATTATGCGCAATCTGCCCGAATGGATGGCGGTATTTTGGGCCGCAGTTTTGGTTGGCGCGATTGCAACTCCATTAAATGCATGGTGGACCGCCGATGAATTGGAATACGGCCTTAATGATTGCGGCGCGAAAATTGCGATAATGGATGGCGGATCTTTGGCCAGAACCGCACCAATTATTGGCAATCTCAAAACTTTGAAAGATGTCATTGTAACCCGCGCCAAAGGCATTGTGCCGCCCCAGGTCAAAAGGCTTGAGGATTTAATTGGCACGACCGAAGAATGGAATAATATACCGCAAACCGCTGCACCGAATGTTGAATTATTGCCAGACGATGTTGTAACGCTTTTTTATACTTCGGGAACAACCGGTGCACCAAAAGGCGCGTATGGCACGCACCGAAATTGCATAACTAATTTGATGAATTTAATGCTCGCGCAGGCGCGAATGTATATCAGGCGCGGCGAAAAGCCGCCCGAACCAGATCCAACTTTGCCGCGCAAAGCGACTTTATTGTCTATCCCTTTGTTCCATGTAACAGCGTGTCATGCGATTATGGTTGTCGCTTTTGCGGCCGGCACAAAAATTGTAATGATGCACAAATGGGACGCCTTAAAGGCTTTAGAACTAATTGAATCCGAAAAAATCAATAGTTTTGGCGGTGTGCCGACGATCGCCTGGCAAGTTCTAGAGCATCCACGCTTTAAAGAATTTAATGTTGATAGCGTTGAAGTGGTTTCTTATGGCGGCGCACCATCTGCGGCAGAACTCGTGAAGCGCATTGTCGAAGGTTTTCCCAATGTGCAGCCGGGTCAAGGCTATGGTCTATCAGAGACTTCTGCTGCGGTTTGCAATAATGTTGGTGAAGATTACCGCCTAAAGCCAACGTCTTGCGGTGTTGTTGCACCTATTAATGATGTGAAGATTCTTGGCGCTGATGGCAAAGAAGTCGCACTCGGTGAAGTGGGTGAATTATACATAAAGGGGCCTAATATTGTTGTCGGCTATTGGAATAAGCCCGAAGCCACCAAGGAAGCCTTTAATGACGGCTGGTTCAAATCTGGCGACTTAGTCAAAATGGACGAAGAAGGCTATATGTATATAGTCGATAGAGCCAAAGACATGATTATTCGTGGTGGCGAAAACGTCTATTGCGCCGAAGTTGAAGATGTCCTCTATAAGCACCCCGATGTTTTTGATGCCGCTATTATTGGCGTGCCGCACAAGACTTTGGGCGAAGAAGTCGGCGCCGCAATTAGCGTTCCTGAGGGCGTAGAAATAACTCTCGAAGAAATCCAAGAATTGGTGCGCGCGCATTTGGCAAATTTCAAAGTGCCAGTTCATCTTAAAGTTTTCCATGAACCATTGCCGCGCAATGCCAATGGCAAAATCTTAAAACGCGATTTGCGCGATTTGTTTGTATAACGCTTTGCCAGTTTGGTTTTTCAAAGCCTTTGGGCTTTTGTTTTTTGGGCTTGGTGCGATTGGCATATTCTTGCCGATTTTGCCAACTGTGCCTTTTTGGATTTTGGCGGCAATTGGCTTTTTAAAATCGGATCCCAAACTTGCGCAAAAAATCTTTGACCATAAGACCTATGGCAAAATGGTCGAGGAATTTGTCAAAAACGGCACCCTCAGCAAAAAGGCCAAAAATGGTGCTTTGATTGGCCTTTGCGCAAGCGCGATAATTGGCTCTTTGCTAACTTTTAAAATGCCATTTCTTTTTGCTGCACAATTAATCGGCATTGGAATAGGTGCGGCCTTTATTGCTACTAGGCCGCTTAGCCGACCTTAAACCTCAAAAGCTGGTAATTTCTTTGGAACCGCAATATTTTTTAGTGTCACATAAGCCGGCATTCCATCTTTATATGGCGGATAATCTTCGCCCTGAATTAGGCCGGTTAGATATTCACGGCATTTATCGGTAATGCCAAAGCCGTCTTCAGAAATAAAATCGCGCGGCATGAATTTTTCAACATTGGCAACATCGGCCAAATTTGCTTTGCCCACCGACCATACATAGGGTGTGGAGCTTTCTCTGACAATTGTCGGCATAACTGAATTATCGCCCGCCGCCGCATATTCCACCGCCGCTTTGCCAAGCGCATAGGCCTGATCTACATCGGTTTTGGAGGCTAAATGGCGCGCCGCTCGCTGAAGATAGTCAGCAACTGCCCAATGGAATTTATAGCCAAATTTTTGCTTTATCATATTGGCAACCACAGGCGCAGCACCGCCTAATTGGGCATGACCAAAGGCATCACGTGTGCCTTGTTCGGCCAAGAATTTACCATCTGGCCAATGGCAGCCTTCGGAAACTACCACAGAGCAATAGCCATATTTTTCAACTTTTGCTTTCACGGCGGCGTAGAATTTTTCTTCGTCAAATTCGATTTCGGGGAATAGGATTACAACTGGAATATCATTGGCGCTATCGGCCGCCAAACCTCCAGCCGCCGCAATCCAACCGGCATGGCGACCCATTACCTCGAGGACGAATACTTTAGTCGAGGTCAGACACATAGAGCGCACATCATAAGACGCCTCGCGGGTTGAAACCGCAATATATTTCGCAACCGAGCCAAAGCCAGGGCAGCAATCAGTAATCGGCAAGTCATTATCAACGGTTTTGGGAACATGAATAGCCTGCACCGGATAGCCCATTTTTTCGGATAGGCCAGAGACCTTATAACAAGTATCAGCGCTATCGCCGCCGCCATTATAAAAGAAATAGCCAATGTCATGGGCTTTGAAAACTTCGATAAGGCGCTCATACTCGCGCTTGTTTTGCTCTATGCTCTTTAGCTTGAAGCGGCACGATCCAAATGCGCCAGATGGCGTATTACGCAGCGCCGCAATATCGGCATCGCTCTCTTGGGAAACGTCAATCAAATCCTCAGTCAATGCGCCAATAATACCATTGCGGCCCGCATAGATTTTGCCGATTTTGTCGCTATGTTTGCGCGCGGTTTCAATAACCCCACACGCCGAAGCATTAATAACCGAAGTAACCCCACCCGATTGAGCATAAAAAGCATTTTTGACCATTTTGACTTTCCTCTTTTAATTGCTTGTATCGAAATCATAATTCTCTGAAAAGCATTTTAGGTGTCTAAATGCACTAAAAATTTGCTTTTTTCAGCTTCTAGCATTAATCGGCACATCATGACTTCTATTTCATCTTGGTCGCCGGATTCATGGCGCACAAAAAACGCAAAGCACATACCAAGCGATTACCCCGATGCTGCGGCTTTGGCGGCTGCGCACGCGCGCCTTGCAAAACGTCCGCCTTTGGTGGTTGCGAGCGAAATTGAAAACCTAAAGCGTGAGCTTGCACGGGTTGGCCGCGGCGAGGGGTTTTTGCTCCAAGGTGGCGATTGCGCCGAAAGCTTTAGTGAGTTTGAGGCCGATAGGGTAATTCGCTATTTTAGAATTTTTCTTCAAATGGCGGTGGTCTTAACTTTTGCCGGCGGCAAGCATGTAGTAAAAGTTGGCCGTGTTGCCGGCCAATTTGCCAAGCCGCGCTCGGCACCAATTGAAACCATTGATGGCGTAACTTTGCCGTCATATCGCGGCGATAATATTAATGGCCTTGAGTTTACCCAAGAAGCGCGCACCCCAAACCCTGAGCGCCTTTTACAGGCCTATGATCAGTCAGCTTCTACCCTAAACCTTTTGCGCGCCCTCGCGACTGGCGGCTATGCGGATTTGGCGTTTGTAAACCATTGGAACCTTGATTTTGCAAAAAAGCGCGGCACCGCAGCTAAAGAATATTTGAAACTTTGCCACCATATCGAGGAAAGCCTTGAATTTATTCAAAGCCTTGGCGCAAGCGGTAAGGGTTCGGTTGATACGCGCACGGTTAATTTTTTCACTTCGCACGAGGCACTATTGCTTGGTTATGAAGAGGCTTTGACGCGTAAGGATAATCTATTCGGCTCGGGCGGTCATTATGCCACTTCTGCGCATATGCTATGGATCGGCGATAGAACGCGCGGCCTAGAGGATGCGCATATCGAATATTGCCGCGGCGTGAAAAATCCGATTGGCGTGAAATGTGGCCCGACTTTGGCAGCCGATGAATTGGTCCAGCTTTTGGATAGATTAAACCCGAAAAACGAAGAGGGCAAAATCGTCCTCATCGCGCGCTTTGGCTCAGATAAAATCGCTGGTCATTTGCCGCAATTGGTGCGCGCAGTAAACGCGAGCGGTGCAAATGTTGTTTGGTCATCGGATCCAATGCATGGTAATACCATCACTTCCGAAAGCGGCTATAAAACGCGGCCTTTTGATAGAGTGGCCTCTGAAGTGAGCCAATTTATGGATATTGTTCGCGCCGAAAATGCGCACCCTGGTGGCATCCACCTTGAAATGACCGGTGATGATGTTACCGAATGCACAGGCGGCGCGGTTCCGGTTACTGATGCTGGCCTTGCGAGCAATTACGCGACCCATTGCGATCCGCGCTTGAATGCCGATCAATCATTAGAGCTTGCGTTCAAAGTGGCGCA
>CAYTWK010000036.1:10490-11843 GCA_964442095.1 uncultured Caulobacteraceae bacterium
TTATTCGTATTGCGGGATTTGAGTAAAGCTCGTTATCTTTGCCAAAACCGCATTTGGATTGCCCATTATTTCGCGATCTTTAAAGCGCAAGACATCATAATTGAGCGAAGCAAAAAACTCATTGCGCGCCGCATCATGTGCGCGTTCGGCATTTGATGGATTATCGACCTCGATTATTAGGCCGCGTTCGTGGCACACAAAATCGGCATAAACATGGTCATCATTTCTGCCACCCAAACGTTCTTGGCGAAGAAACTTAACGCCAAGATTTTTGTCCTTTATCATTTGCCAGATTTTAAACTCTGCCTTGGTTGGCTGATTGCGCATATTGCGTTTACGCGCGGCAAGGGTTTCATCGCTGGCTTTGGTGGCGGCTTTTCTCATTGGAGTTTCATAGCTTAAAAGCGGATTTTTGCATAGATGCACGGTTGCGCAAACTAGTCCAATTGGCTAGGCAGGGGCATGAAAACTATTCTTTTCGACCTTGACGGCACAATTATCGACCCCAAAAGCGGTATCGTAAATTCTTATTCCGCCGCCCTAGAGCAATTGGGGCATGGCGATAAAATAGATGAAAATATGAATTGGGTAATTGGTCCACCACTTAGAAAAAGTTTTGCGAAAATTCTACCAAGCGAGATAATTGAAGATGCGGTGGCTCTTTATCGCCAAATCCACGCCCAAGGTGGCCTGTTGGATGTTGTCTTATATGACGGAATAATTGATGCGATTAAACTATTGAAAAATAATGGTTTTCGCGCCTTCATTTGCACCGCGAAAAATCGCCCCTTTGCGCAAACCACAATAGAGCATTTTGAATTATTGCCATATTTTGATGGTGTCTACGGCTCGCTAAATGACGGAACATTTGACGATAAAGCCGACCTTATTGAGCATATAATCAAAGAAAACTCTTTGGATGCCAAAGATTGCATAATGCTTGGGGACCGCGAACACGATATGATTGCGGCGGTGAAAAATGGCGTAATTGGCTATGGCGCACTTTGGGGCTATGGCAGCCAAGAAGAATTGTTGGGGGCGGGTGCTTCGCAATTATTTGCAACACCAAATGATTTTCTTGGATATATGATTTAGCTTAAGGCATGATTTCGTAAAGGACTAGAAATGCCAAATCCAATCTTCCGCGATATTAAAGACGCCAAAGCGCGAATTGCGCCATTCATTAATCAAACCCCATTTTTGCGCTCCCATGTTTTAGATGAGGCTTTGGGTGCTAATGTTTGGGTAAAGGCCGAATGCCTGCAGCCGCGTGGCGCATTTAAAATTCGCGGCGCAACAAATGCAATTCTAAAACGCAAAACCGAAGCAATCAGTAAAGGCGTAATTGCCTTT
>CAYTWK010000037.1:0-11763 GCA_964442095.1 uncultured Caulobacteraceae bacterium
CCGCGCTTAAAATGAGCAGTTCCAAAACTATCGTCATTTACTTCGCCCAAAAGATCGGCGTGGAGGTTTATTTTATTTATGCCATCATCGTCCCATGTCGTGTCATCCGTGCTCATCTCTCTAATCATGGCAACCACACGACCGTCTTCACCCTTTATCGAAATAAACTGCCCGACGGACCAAGAGCTCTGCTGAAGCACGGTTTCATTATTAGCTTCAGCAGAAATGACAATCTTAGAGCCCGAACAGCATACGACATTGCCAATAGTGCGAATATTGGGCGCATTAGAACTGCGGCGCTCTAAGCCAGGCTGCATACTCAAGGAGCCGCCCTGTTCAATTTTTTGCGAAATTTCATCAAACCCTTTATTAGCGCCAAAACCATTATCGCTATTTAGTTTTTCGCGCGAATTTCCGGCTATTGGCTCTTCAGGGGTTTGATTGCGACCACTTGCGGCAGCAGCCACTAACCATGAATCGGCAAATGGATTTGAACTATTACTAGGCCTTGCTTCTTGGCCTTTGGAACCAAATGGCATTCTCGCCGGCGCAGGCGCAATATCCGGAATGGGCCGCGTGCGAAACATGGGCACTTCTTTGCGCTCTGCTTTAGGCTCACTTTTTTCCCCAAAATCGGCTTCAATATCCATTGCACCCTCTAAATCAATTCGATTCGCCAAATATGTGGTATATTGGTTAATAGATTATGGTAATCAGTGCCGATTTGCCTATTCAAAGCCAAAAATCTCAATAAAATCCAGCTTCTGCGGCAGCTTATAATTTCTATGCGAACATCTGCACAAAAATTTGGCGAACCAGATCAATAAAGTCTATGTAAATAAAATGACTGAAGCCGCTTTAAATAAAATTCGCCTTGCTGACTATAAAGAATATGAATTTGAAATTTCATCAATTAGCCTAGCATTTGACCTAAAAGAAACCCGCACCAAAGTTTCATCAAAACTAATTGTCGTGCGAAAAGACTTGGCGCACGCGCTAGCGGCCGATATGGTTTTAAATGGCGTTGGGCTTGAACTTGAAAGCATTAAAATAGATGGCCTCGAATTAGCCGCAAATGAATACGAAATCACAAAAACCCATTTGCGCATAAAAACCGATAAGGATAAATTTACGCTTGAGATTGTGATTTATAATAATCCAAAAGCTAATACTGCCCTAAGCGGTCTTTATATTTCAGGCGGCGGCTTTTGCACCCAATGCGAAGCCGAAGGCTTTAGGAATATCACATATTGGCCCGATAGACCCGATGTAATGGCGCGATTTTTTGTCCGCATCGAAGCACCAAAGGACCTATATCCAATTCTTTTGTCAAATGGCGATTGTGTGAGCTTTGGCGACTATGATGATGGTCGCCATTTTGCCGAATGGAATGACCCTTGGCCCAAACCCGCGCATTTATTTGCATTGGTTGCTGGCGATTTTGATAGCATTAATTCGCGCTTTATCTCTATGGAAAATCGCGAGATTGATATCAATATTTATGTCGATAAGGGCGAAAAAGACAAAGCGCATTATGCGATGGATTCTCTTAAAAGGGCCATGAAATGGGACGAAGAGGTCTTTGGATGCGCCTATGATCTTGATACATTTAATATTGTCGCTGTGCGCGACTTCAATTTCGGCGCAATGGAAAACAAGGGGCTAAATATTTTTAATTCGCGCCTTATTTTGGCGGACAAGGACACGGCCACCGACCTTGATTATGAACGGATAGAGGCAGTTGTTGCCCACGAATATTTTCACAATTGGTCCGGTAATCGTGTAAATTGCCGCGATTGGTTTCAACTTTCCCTCAAAGAAGGTTTAACGGTTTACCGCGATCAAGAATTTAGCGCCGATATGCGCGCCCGCGCAGTAAAGCGGATTAATGATGTCATCACGCTGCGCGAAGTGCAATTTATAGAGGATGCGGGCACAAATGCCCATTCAGTTCGCCCAAGTGAATATGCGTCAATTGACAATTTCTATACCGCAACAATTTATGAAAAAGGCGCGGAGATTATCCGCCTAACCCGCAATCTTATCGGCGAAGCAGAATTTAACAAAGCAGTTCGCCATTATTTTAAAACCTTTGACGGCACTGCCGCGACTATCGAAGATTGGCTTTGGGCAATGCGCGAATGCTCGGGCCAAAAGCTCGAAAATATTGAAAATTGGTATTCCCAAGCTGGCACCCCAATAGTTAGAATGGAAACAAGCTTTGATGAAGCACAAAAGCTGTTCACTTTAAAACTGAGCCAAGAAACACCTGATACCCCGGGGCAAACAAATAAAAAATGCGTCCCTATTCCATTACAAATCGCATTCTTTGAAAATAATGGCCAAAGACTAAGACTTGGAAATGCCCAAGGGCAAGAGGCAGATGCCATAGCCCTCAATTTTAATAGCAAAGAGCAAACACTCGAATTTGATGGCATGGACACAAAGCCAATAGTATCTATTTTGCGCGGCTTTAGTGCGCCAGTCAAATTAATCTCTAATCAGACCGAAAGCGATTTATTGGTTCTCGCGAATTTTGATAATGACGCATTTGTTCGCTGGGAAGCGGTGCAAACTCTCGCGCGAGGCGCAATTATTGCAAAAGCCAAAGCTAGCGAAAAAAGCGAAATAAATCAAAACTTTATAGCCCTATTTGAAAAGATTATCATAGAAGCGCAAAATGATTATGCCTATGCAGCGCAATTATTGAAATTGCCGAGCACAATCGAAATTATGAGCCAAATGAAAAATTCTGAACCAGAAAAAATTCTATTGGCAATCGAAAATATTTATAAGCAAATTTATAGCAATAATTCAAAAGCGCTTGTCGATGTTTTTGAGAAATATGATTTCACACGCGAATTTAACCCCAGCGCCTCTGACGCCGGACAAAGATCATTTTTCGCGCAATGCCTAAATTTATTGCGATTTGCGCCAGATAATGCGGGTGCGCAAATGGCATATAGCGCGTTCCAAAATGCCACCAATATGAGTGATACAATGGCGGCCTTAAATTGCCTTTCAAAAATTGGTGGTGATTTATATCAATCGGCACTCGGCGCGTTTGCCGATAAATGGCACCAAAATAGCCTGGTAATGGACAAATGGTTTGCAATTCGCGCCGGCGCGCCATCAAAAGACGCCATTAAAACATTCGAGAGCCTGTTGAATGAGCCGCTATTTAACCCTAAAAATCCAAATCGGGTGCGCGCAGTTGGCGGCACATTTGGCTTTAGCAATCAAGTAGGATTTCATAGCCAAGACGGCTCTGGCTATAGGGCGCTATTGGGCCTGATTGCGCAAATTGATGCGATAAACCCCAATGTTGCGGCAAAAATGGCCACAGCTTTTGAACGTATTAATATGGTTGAACCAAATCGGCGGCAAATTGGCAAAAACCTATTGATTGAGTTTGCAAAAAATAGCCTCTCAAACCAATTAAGCGAAGTAATTAACACAATTAATTCAGCGTCTTAAATCAAAAAGCCGAAGCGATAATTATTGCACATAAGTATTTGCCAAAAAAGCGAAACACTATAGTCCTTTGATATTTACACACTAAGTGTGAATCACTCGCCGAGGGGGCTTTGAAATTGGCTTTGCAATTTAATCGTGGAAAGCGCGGTGATAGCGATTGGCCTTTGGCCGTCACGCTATTATTGTGTGCGCTTTTTGCGGTTGCAATTGCCCTGAAAGCTAAGAGCGAGTTTGATGCAAGGTATAAGAACTATTTCGAAGAATTAAGCAGCAAAGCAGAAGTCGTCGGCACACGAATTGACTTTATTATTGCCACCACGAATATGAAGCTCTCGGGCTTTCGTAGCTCCGCTATAAATATGGCAAGTGCCGCCGCCTTAATGCCCAATATCTCTAGCGTCGCAGCTTTTGATGAAAATGGCCAAGAAATCGAGCTTGGAGCAGCAAAAATTGGCCAGAGCAGTCCATTATATGCCGCCTCCCAGCTCGCAAGCGAAGATGGCTGGTATGGCGCTTTGGCCACCGCCAATGGCCGCTTTGACGCAGCTATGGCAATTACGGCAAACGATGGTGGCAGTATCGCAGCCCTTATTAAGTTTGGTCCAGATATTGATAGTATTGGCCCCAATAAGCTTGTCATGATTAGCGACAAGACCGGAGTGATTGTCTATAAATCGGCAAAACTAAATCTCAATGCAACAAATATTAATAGTGCCTTTGGACTAAAGCCTGACGGTTTCCCCGCACTGAGCGGACAAGTCGTAAAGGCAACAGACGATAAGAAATACTTAGTCTCGAGTTCGGCATCAAAGTCTGGCTTTATTGCATACACTTTATTAGATACAAGCATAGTAAATGGTTCAAACTTCAAATTGGCATTATTCTATGCATTATTGGGAATGGGTCCATTGCTTGCCTTTCTCGGGGTCTGGGCAATAACCAAGGCCCAAGCGCAAAAAACCAACCAATATAGCCGCATGGCAGCATTGGCAGAGAAGCGGCTAAGAATAGCCTTAGAAGGTGCTAAATGCGGCGTTTGGGATTGGGATATTATCGCCGACAATGCCTATTTGACCAAAAGGCTTGCAAATTGCTTTGGCCTAGAGGCGGCGGGACGCTATGAAACCCTTGATATTATCGAGGGCCTTGCGCCGGCGGACCGCGACAGATTGCGCGGCGCTTTAAACTCATCAATCCAGAGCGGTGTATTGGATATAATAGTTCGCGTATTGCCATCAGAATACAATATTTCAAAAGTCACACACATTCATTTGCGTGGCCGCGCTGCGAATGAAAAGACAAAGGCCAGCCATGTCCATATTATCGGCGTTTCGATAGATGTTTCCGAACAAGTTTTAACCGAACAAAAAGTTGCCGCCGCCGAGCGTAGGCTTCGTGACGCAATTAATTCTGCACCAGGGCCAATCGCAATCTGGAGTCGAAATAGCGAATTAATCCTATGGAATGAAAGCTTTAAAGATGTCTTTGGAATCAGTTCGGAAATTCTAAACCCCGGGGCGCAGTATAAGATTGTTTCGGCGCATGCGGCAAAAAATATAGTTTCTCAAAGAAGTGACAGAAGCGATTCTCAGGCTCAGGAAATTGAATTGAATAATGGTAATTGGTTGCGCCTAATTGAGCGAAGAACCTCTGACGGCGGGCTTGTATCCGTTGGAATTGATATAACACCACAAAAACAAACCGAAGAAGAGGCTCTAAAATCCGAGAAGCGCCTAAGATCCGTTGTCACTCAATTGCAAGCATCAGAGAGCGAGGCCGCCGAACTTGCGAAGCAATATCGTGAAGCAAAAACAATTGCCGAAGCCGCATCTGCTTCCAAGGATTCATTCCTAGCCAATATGAGCCATGAATTAAGGACACCTCTAAATGCGATTAATGGGTTTTCGCAAATGATGACCCAAGAAATATATGGCCCAATGGGGGATCCGCGCTACAAGGAATATGCAAATGATATTCTAATTAGCGGCAAACACTTATTGGATCTGATAAATGATGTCTTGGACATGGCGAAAATTGAAGCCGGCAAATTCAAGCTCTACCCCAGCCCGATGAGCCTGATTGATACTGCCGAAACCGCGATAAGTGTTATTCGCGGCAAGGCCCAAGAAAACAATATTATTTTGGAAAAAGACTTTGGCGATATAGATGAAATTATCGGTGATGAGAGGTCTATAAAACAGATATTAATCAATCTATTAAGCAATGCAGTTAAGTTTACAAAAAGCGGTGGCCGCGTCTTAATCCGCTTTAGCGGCGATGAACAAAGAGTTGTGATTTCGGTAATAGATACCGGTATTGGCATAAGCGAGGCAAATTTGGCGCGGCTTGGTCGTCCGTTTGAGCAGGTCGAAAATGAACATGCCAGAACCCGTCAAGGCACGGGACTGGGTCTTGCACTATGTCGTAGCTTTGCCCAAATGCACGGTGGGCATATGAATATTAGTTCAAAACTTGATGTTGGCACCAAAGTAGATGTGGTTCTGCCGCGCATTGCCAAAAGCCAACAAGCTGCGGCATAATATTATTTAGCCAAAAAGCGCGTCTATATCGTCTTGTTCATTGGTTTGGCTTTGGCCATGGACAATGCCGTCGATCGTCATAATTTCAACATGAATTTGGCCGCATAAATCGCGCAAAAATCTCTTATAATCTTCGCCTTGGCTTATTTTGCTTTGCAGGCCGACAATAGTATTTTCAATCTTTTGGCCTAGATTTATTGCTGCTTCGTCGAGAGTTGCCCTTGTATGCTCATCTATCGCTTCATACACTTCGAGCGCCAATTCCTTGGCCTCAAAACTCGAACGCTCAAAATGCTCTTTGTATGATAAAAAGCGCCAGCCAAGCAATTCATCAAGCATATCTGGCATATCTTCAATCAAATCGAGAAGCATTATTGCTTCGTTAAAAACGTTCAAATAATCGGTCGCTAGGCCAGAATCGGGATTAATATTAGCGTTTATTAAACGCTCGCGCGCAAATTCAGGGCGGTTTTGCCACCCTTCCATTTTAATTTGCGATAAAGTATCTCTTTCGATTATTTGCAAGACGTCTTCCATTGATAGAGGCGGCACCAAATCATATATTTATTAATTTCGCTTTACCAAAAAAGAAGCAAATAAAATCTCTAAAAGCGAATTTGACCAGATGAAATCTTCGCAAAATCTTCTTGGGCTAGCGGCCGATATTTTGCAATCGATGGATCAAGCCAAAATATTTCATCATTCACTTGATTAATGTCAAAGCCTTGGCGCACTAAATCGGTCTTTTTATATTTAAAAGTCCCAGTTACTTCGGTTTGCGCGCCAATTCGTAAAAATAATGGTATCGCGAATTTCGGCAATTCTCGATATAAATGGGCAAGTAATTCGTCAAAATTAACCTCCCCAGTGAGCACAATTTGCGCCATGCCCGCGCGCCCGTCATTTTCTGGCACGCTAACACCATAAACGACCGCCTCAAATATATTTGGGAATATTGTTAATGCTTCCATGACATCAAGTGTGGAGACATTCTCGGCTTTCCAACGGAAAGTATCACCAATTCTATCGACGAAATAATAATAGCCGTCTTTATCTTGGCGCATTAAGTCACCCGTGCGAAAATAGGCATCACCTTGGGTCAAAACATTGCGCAATACCTTTTTATTTGTCGCTTCTTCATCATTGGCATAGCCAGAAAATGTTGCACGTGGATCACCCTCTTTTAAGAGGCCGATTACTTCGCCAGTCTCGTCAAAATCGCATAATATACAAAGCCCATCTTCGCCCCTGATTGGCGCTTCTGCATCGACATCAAATTTAACTATCTCAACATTGAATCTCTTCTTTAGATATTTAGGAATCCTACCAACCGATCCTTTTTTACCGGTCACATTGACGAAAAACACCGTCCCCTCGGTTGAGCCATAAAACTCTACAATTTTCGGAATTTTGAAACGCTCTTCGGCTTTGTCCCAAACATCAGGCCGTAGTCCATTTCCAAAACATGACTTTAATTTATGCCCGCTTTCATTGGCATTTATTGGCTGCGCTATCAGATAGCGAAACATTTCGCCAATATAGGAGAATATAGTGCAATTATGCTTTACTATATCATCCCAAAAACTTGTCGCAGAAAATTTAGATTTTAGAACAATGGTTGCCCCAGTATTTAAGGCAATACCAATAGCAGCAAGCCCGCCGGTCGAATGAAACAATGGCAGAGGTATATAGACTATATCTTTATCATTACATCCAGTTCCAGCAATAAAAACGCGGCTTATTCCTTGGGTTCGTCCATTGGTTAGGGTTGCAGCCTTTGGGTGCCCTGTTGTGCCCGATGTATAGATATAAAGGCATGGGTCCATTGCCCTTAGAGCGCTGCGATAGATTTTGTTCGGACGACGATTTGATTGCGCATTTAAGGCACGATCTAAATCATGTATACCCTCTATGTTAACACCGCGCACAAATGGCGTGACATTTGCCAAAGATGGCGCAACGTCATTCCATTGCGATACCAATTCATTATCAATTATTATAGCACTTGCCTTGGCTATTTTTATGCAATGTATCAATGCATTGCCGACCAATTGGTTGTTTATTAGTGCGCTTATGACCCCAATTTTTGCCAGACCATACCAAGCGGCAACATATTCAGGGCGATTATTCATAAAAATTGCTACAACATCGCCTGCCCTAAGCCCGTAAGACAAAGCCCAATTGGCATAGCGATTGGCTAAATTATCAAATTGACCATAAGTTAGAGTTTTATCTTCGAATATAAAGGCAGTTTTGGCATTATATTTATCGCAAATTCTCTCCCAATCATCGACAATGGTTTCTTGATTGTCTATATCAATACCCTTAAGCCAATTTTGCATCGAGCTCATCAGCTTAATATATTCTATTTCTTCACCGAGCTTTTTAAACAATCCCATTTAACACCTAATAATATGCCTGCACTTTTATTTTATATAGGGCTAATTCTGAAGCTTTGAATAGGCAATCTAAAAAAAAATATCGACAATTTCCAATTTAGATTGAATGTGGTGTAAAATGGCAACTTACTAGATAAATCCAGCAATAATCAATTGACTGACATGCTAAACTAGTTCTTTGACAGACTATGGAAAACACTTACGCCAACTTAGGTGAAAATTTCAGCACTGCTGCGCGCGCAAAAAACTTTTTGGCGCCGAAACTTGTGCGGCTCAATTCACCACTTAGCCAATCCTTGGGGCTTGATTTAGATGAAAGAAGCGAAGAAGAAATCGCGCTAATCTTATGCGGCAATCAATTATTGCCAAATTCAAAGCCCATTGCCATGGCCTATGCTGGTCATCAATTCGGGCATTTATCCATTTTGGGCGATGGGCGTGCTTTATTATTAGGTGAAATAATCGACAAAGATGGAATTCGCTATGATTTGCAATTAAAGGGCTCTGGCCCGACCCAATTTTCGCGCGGTGGCGATGGTTTTGCAGGTCTTGGACCGGTAATGCGTGAATATATAATTTCCCATGCCATGAAAAATTTAGGTATCCAGACAACACAAAGCCTTGCGATAGTTTTGACTGGCGAAGAGATTTTTCGCGAAACGCCGCAAAAGGGCGCGGTTTTGGCGCGCGTAGCCCAAAGCCATATTAGGGTTGGCACTTTTACCCTTTTTGCCGCCCGAGGCATGTATGAGGAGATTAAAACGCTCGCCGATTATGCGATTAATCGGCACTATGCGCATCTCAATAATGCGCCTAACAAATATTTGGCATTTTTGAATGCTGTAATGGCGCGCCAAGCTAATCTGATTGCCAAATGGATGGGATTGGGCTTTATTCATGGGGTCATGAACACCGATAATATGACCATAAGTGGTGAAACCATAGACTATGGCCCATGTGCCTTTATGGATTTTTATAATCCCAACCAAGTCTATAGTTCAATCGATAGAAATGGCCGCTATAGATATAATAATCAGCCCAATATTGCAATTTGGAATCTGGCGCGCCTCGCCGAAAGCCTATTGACGCTCTTAAGTGATGATGAAAATCAAGCTCTCGAATTGGCGCAAAATGCAATTGATAGTTTTGGTGAAACCTATAAGGCCGAATGGCTTCGGGTGATGCGCGCGAAACTTGGCCTTTGTGCCCAATTAGATGAAGATGAAGCCCTGATAAACGAATTTTTGGTTCTTTTGGCGCAGGGGCAATTTGATTTCACCATTAGTTTTCGTGGGCTTTGCAACTTTGAATTACCGAACCAAAGCTCATTCAAAGATTGGAATAATAAATGGCAAAATAGGCTTTCGGTGGAAACCTATTCTGAAGATGAAGCCAGCAAAATTATGCGCGCCAATAATCCGGCAATAATACCGCGTAATCATCAAGTGCAAAAGGCGATTGCGGCGGGCGAAAATGGCGATTTTGAACCAATGGATAGATTATTAGGTGCATTATCGCGTCCATTTGACGAAACACAAGATTTTGCCGAATATAAATCGCCCCCAAACCCAGATGAAGAAGTCAAAAAAACCTTTTGCGGAACTTAAAGATCAGAACTTCCATAAACAACGCCATCAACGCTTGCGGACATTAGGCCAACTGATGTAGCTGCAATTGAAATTTGATTAGTCCGCGGAACTTCAACAATCGCGCAGCAAAGCCCATTGAATGCCTTGCGCTTGGTTGCTTTATCGGCCTCGTGGCTATTAGGGTTGCCATTACCGACGCCAATTATTTTGCCACCGCCAGTAACTGAAAATTCAATCAGATTATCCGCCATCGGGCATAGATTGCCATTAGCGTCAAAAATTGCGGCATTTACAATAACAACATCGTTTTGCCTAAAATCAAAAGCTCTTGTTCTTTCTTGAGAGAGCATAATCTTATATGGCGCGCCTGCGGTTTCGCGCTTTGTGCGCATGACTATTTGCCCATTTTTTCGTCCAACTGCCTCGATTTTGCCTGGCGCATACGGCACCGACCATTCGAGGTGGCGATTTTTATTTACGCGCTTTTTGCCCGCGCTCTTGCCATTTACAAATAGTTCGACTTCATCGAGGTTTGAATGAACCCAAACTGGGATATTTTGCCCTTCTTTTCCGGCCCAATTCCAATGTGGGAAAAGATGTAAGACGCGCGAATTTTGCCACCAAGATTTGTAATAATAGAAATTATCCTTTTCAAAGCCGCAAGTATCCAAAACCCCAAATTGCGATGAAATGCTTGGCCATTTATTATAGGGCGTAGGTTCGCCCCTATAATCAAAGCCAGTCCAAATAAATGCACCCGCAATATAGGATTTTTCGGCAAATTGCGGCCAATAGGCTTCGGCGGTTGATGCCCACCATGGCGCATCTGTATCATAGGCCGGAACAATATGTTTTGATGGATCGCGCACATATTCACCGCGTGTAGATACCGTAGATCCGGTTTCCGAGCCAATTATCGGAATATGTGGATATTGTTTATGAAAATCGTCAATTTTGCCATGGCGATAATTAAAGCCAATAACATCTATTACCGATGTAATCCCTGCGCCAAAGCCAGAATCAAGCGCGGCGGTAACTAGGCGCGTTGGGTCAAGGCGATTACAAAGCCGTTTCATGGTGCGCGCAATATTTGCGCCTCTTTGGGTTCCTTGCTGCGGCTCCTCATTACCAATGGACCATAAAATAACGCTGGGGTGGTTTCTATCGCGCAAAATCAGTGTTTCAAGCTGCTCCAACCCTTCTTTTGATGATGTCATCATACGGGTTTCATCAATAACCAGCATGCCAAGCCTATCACAGGCGTCCAAAACAGCTTTGGTTGGTGGATTATGGCTCGCGCGGTAAGCATTGCAGCCCATTTCCTTTAGCTTTTTTATACGCCAAATATTGAGTGCATCAGGTATTGCCGAGCCAACCCCGGCATGATCTTGGTGATTACAAGTGCCCTTTAGCTTGACGGATTTACCATTTAGGAAAAAGCCATTTGTGGCATCAAAACGGATTTCACGAAAACCGAAATTATTTGTGACCGCATCTATTGTTTCGCCGTTCATATTTCTAATGACGGTATCCATTCGGTAAACTTTAGGTCTTTCAAGGGACCAAAGCTCGAAATATTGGTGTTTGAATTCTTGTTTAAATTCAATTGTTTCGTTTGGTGGAATTTTTGCTTTTGAGGTAAAACCATTTGACGACTCAATCCCCGTGCTAATCTCGACTTCAACTTCTTCACCCGATTTATTAGTTACTTTGGTAAGGACTGTAACGCTGCCGTCATTTTTAGTTCTTATACAAACC
>CAYTWK010000038.1:0-11117 GCA_964442095.1 uncultured Caulobacteraceae bacterium
CTGAAAAATCGGAACGTCAGAAATTTTTAACGGCAATAATTCCCACAGATGCGAGTTCAAACCCCCAAATAAGCCGATTAACTGGGCAAGATATGATGGGCGTGAGAATTGAGAAAGAAGGAAAAGTAACAGACATTTATATTAATCTGAAGGCTGATGGTTCGATAAAGCATCGTAATGCGACAGCTCAATTAATGGGCTGGGAAACCGATGCATACATGCTTGCTATCACATACAGTGCTGGCGCAGTGCCTTCACCTAAAACTCTCGATAGAATGATGGTTATTAACGGAAGCTATCTTCGCCATAGTGATAATTTGCTTATTGATAGCATTTCAAAGCGTTTTTTGGTTGCTGACTATTCTGGCAATCAAAAGTTTTGGGTGCAAGGACAGGATAATGCCCAGATTGGACTTGCCTTATCAAAACCAAGCAGGAGGATTGAAGTTAACGGAACCGTAATGCAAGTAAGTCCGGAATCTAAATTTATTCGCATTAATTGTTGTTGATGTTCAAGGGGAAACAGAAATGAAATCCAACTACAATATGCAAATGGTGGCGCCATTTAGCCCGCTTATACTAAAAGCCACCGCCCCAGAAGAAATCATAAGCGATTTAAATGCTAGGATTGATAAGATCATAAAGGATAAAAGCGAAGCTGATGCGCGTGACTGGTCAAAGTTCTTGGCCGGGAATTTGGCATCCGAGGTTCGCCTAACTGATGTTATAATTGCTATGCCAAATCTTACCGATTTCCTATATGACGTTGCGCGAACTTATACATATCGTTGCGAAAACGCCCTTTTGAATTTTTCGGCTTACGAGGATACAATTGAGCTACAGGATAAAAAGCTTGAGATTCAAATCAAAGAAGGCTGGGCGAATGACATGATTGCCGGTGATTATAATCCTGTGCATTTCCACCAAGGTTGTATTTACAGTTGCGTATTATTCTTGAGACTTCCTGATGAGTATGATGCCGAATTTGATAAAGGCAAAACTAGGCAAAGCTCTGTCGGTTGCCTACAATTTATTGATAGCCGAACAGCAGTTGGGGCGCGCAACATATTTATGGTGAAACCGGTAGTTGGTGAGTTATATCTTTGGCCATCATGGATGCTTCATTGCGTTTATCCTTTCCGCAGCCCAGGAATTCGGCGAAGCATGAGCGTCAACCTTGCACTGGCCTAGCCAGTAGGGCTCATTTGGGTTTCTTCAAAATTGAAGCGAAGAGGATTAATTTTATTTGGGCTTTACTAGATTGAAAGCATCCGTTGGATTGCCCTTCAACATTGAAACATCGTCAAAATAGATAGTCCGTGTTTCACCAGGGGTGTAATTGGCGAAGTCATAATTGTATTGCCCAAACTTCAAATTAATCCAATTATTCGGAACGTTCGGGTCCAATGAATCCATGACAAATTGCCCCGCACCGAAGTTTATTCTTTTAGCATCAAGGTTTGGATTGGATTCATTTTCATTATTAAGCCACACTTTAAGTTCGCCTGATCGAGAGTTCGATGGTTTAAATCTAATGATAATTTTATTCCATTCATTGCGCTTTAGATTGCTCGCAATAATTTGGTCAACCTCGGGAGTGCATCCATTACTAGAACGGCGGCTTATTACTAAATTATTATTTCGAATAATAACTAATGCTGACCAAGATTTGCAACCGCCGCGAGAAAAAATTTGGCCAATAGCCAATTCTTTGTCGGCTGGAAAATCCGATGGCAAGAAAAATCGGAAAGCAAACCATCCATCGCCGTGGAGCTGGAAGTCAACTGGCTGCGCCTCAGCCCCTCTTGTAGCCCTTGTGTCATTATGGCTTACTTGCGCCCAAAAGCTTTTCACGACCGCTTCGCCATTCATTGAATATGGCAACATATAATTCCCGCGAGTCGTTACGCCTTTTTCTGCTTCGAATGGGAACAATTGATTTGTCGCAAATCCCGAATACTTGTGCGATATCGTGTCAATTATGTCCGTAGGACTGCCGCTGGCAAAAGCACTGCCCGCAACTAATAATACCGCTATTTTTGTAGTCAGTGAAAATCTGAATTTCTTAAATTGCTTTATCATAAAGTCCCCCTGACTTGTCATCTTTTTGAACGGACGGGCCTAGTCCGCATATAATTGAAATCAATTCTCAATTGGCCATAATCTTGCGGCGCCTCTTACACCTGAGGAGTCGCCCCATTTGGCCGGCGCAATCGTAGCGGACCAGACATCAGAGAATACATATTTCTCCACTCTCGATTGCAGCCCTTCAAATATTTCCGGCACATTTGAAAGTCCGCCGCCAATTACGATAGCGTTCGGATCGATAGTATTGCATACGGTGGCAATTGCACGCCCGATTCTGTCAATCAAATCTTCTAATGCTTGGCTTGCTACCTTTTCACCTTGTCTAGCTAAACTAATTATCTCTTCAGATTCGAGCTTTTTTCCTGATTTCTTGAAATAGTCGCGTTGAAAACCTGTTCCGGAAATCCATTGCTCCAAGCATCCTCTTTTTCCGCAATAGCAATCTTCTTCAATTACTTCGTCTGCTCTCGCCCAAGGCAAAGGATTGTGACCCCATTCGCCCGCTATTCCATTTTTTCCATTTATTAATTGTCCATTCAGCACCACTCCACCGCCGCAGCCGGTGCCAAGAATTATCCCGAAACAAACCTGTGCGCCGGCACCTGATCCGTCAAATGCTTCTGATAAAGTGAAACAATTAGCATCGTTAGCAATACGAATATCTCTATTCATAGTTTCGCTAAGGTCGCCTCGAAAATTGCGGCCATTTAAATAGAGAGAATTTGAATTTCTCATTAGGCCAGTTTTAGGCGAAATTGAACCAGGGGTGCCAATGCCAATTGTACCAATCTGGCCGGTAGTTTGTTCAATATTTTCAACGAGACCACATACCGTAGATATGGCCCCGTCATAACTTCCTGGATTTGGCTGGCGAATACGCAACAAATAATTCCCAGCTTCGTCTAAAGCAGCAGCTTCAATTTTAGTGCCGCCGAAATCAATTCCAATTTGCATTACCAATAAGGCTCCCAAACCTGATTTAAACGCGTTAGCGCTTCGAGATAGAAATAATCCCCCCAAAGATTATATTCGTCGACTCCGATTTGCTTGGGCATGTGATAAACTCCGTGTTTTAATAGACCCGTTCCCATGTCAGAAGAGTTTGCTGCATAGTTTTTAATTAAGCTTTCCAATATTCCTATCGCGTGACTTCGGTAAGCATTACTATCAGGGTCAGAAATAGGAATTGATTTGCCAAGTTCTAATAATCCGCAAACAGCAATCGCAGCCGCAGAAGAGTCCCGAGGAGTATCTGCGTCATCGAAAACTAAATCCCAACAACAGACGTGATCAGTAGGCAATCTATTCAAAAAATAATTAGCCAGACGCGCTGACGATGCAATTAAATCTGAATTGCGAAAATATCTATAAACCAAGGGAAAGCCCGAGATACCCCATGCCTGACCACGCGACCAACACGAATCGTCAGAATACCCTTGATGCGTGCTTCCGTGTTTTGGCGCACCGGTTTCAATATCCATATAGAATGTATGGAATGTTGACGCATCGGGTCTAATAATAAATCTTTGTGCTTGTAAGATATGCGTATTAGCTGCTTCTGAAAAACTAGAATCACCAGTTTGCTCACTCGCCCAATATAAAAGCGGAAGGTTTAGGTTGCAATCAATGATCATTCGACCCGCTTCATTGGGATCTTTCAAGTCTCCCCATGCCTGAATGATTCCCGCTTTCGGCAAATATCGCCGCAGGAGCACTCGCGCAGCTTGTATTCCCGCTTCTCTTGCAATTTCTGACCCTGTTAACTTCACAGCGGCAACACATGATAGTGAATACAGAAATCCCAAATCATGATGATTTACATTAATCTCTTTAAAAATGCGCTCATGGAAACTTTCGACATTACGCTCCGCCGCTCTTTTATAGCGTATATCACCGCTTAATTCGTAAGCAAGCCAAAGTTGTCCGGTCCAAAACCCATTGGTCCATTCGCTATTATCCATAATTCCGTATATGTTTTTTGTGGAAGATGGTGTGGGGAATTTATCGCCAAAATACTCTAGTCCTTTATCAATTCGCACTAGCGCAGTCGCGATTGCTTTTTGCAATAATGCCTTGTTTAGCGCCATGGGGAAATCACGAAATTTTATTGATTCTCTATCGATAGGCAAAGGCGTATTCGGGGAATAAGAATTGATCGGGTAGTGCGTCATTCTAATGCTCTTCATTGATGCTCAGTCGTAATTCGTTGCTTTAAAACTATTGCTTTTCTTCGCCGTTACTTTTTTGCGAAATTGGATCTGGAGAAAGTGACCAAATTGACGCAGCCCAGCATATTAGAGCCCCCACGCCAATGATTAGATATGTATGTTGAAAACCAAACAAATCATAAAGGCGACCTACTGGTTGAGAAAGAATTGCAAGACCCAGACTATGACCAAAACTAACGCCAACCATATATAATGTAGACGCAAGCCGTGATTCAAAATGGGCAGCAATATAGCGGAAAATTGATACTGCTAATATTGGCAATTCGATTGAATGCAGCATCTTCATGGCTGAAATTGCAATTGGTCCTTCAACTAAACCCGATCCGATAATCCTGACAATCATAATCCCCGAAGCGAGCAAGAGGCCGCGCTTAATTCCAGTATAATTTACTATAAACGGAGCGATAAATAACATTCCCGCTTCAAGAAAAATTTGCGCGAAATTCAATCGACCGAACATAACTCGTCCCATTGCTTCGGTCTCAAATTGAGATGCATAATATACTGGGAATTGCTGATCAAAAACCAGATATAGATTTGTTACGCCCAATATTAAAACCATAAATCCCCAGAATTTTGGGAGTTTTAATATTGCCAATGAGTCTTTCAATGTTACGCTGCTTGAATTGTCGAGAATATTTTCTTCGGATTCCTTTCTAAAGAAAAATAATGTGCTAACCAATACAATTGCGAGGCCAGAAGCTAGGAAAAAATTAATATGCGGATTTATATTAAATAAATCTCCCGAAAAGAATGCGGCTGAGGCAAAACCTAAAGCGCCAAACATCCTAACGCGACTATATTCGAAACCGTACCATCTGCCCAATCTGTCAACATATGATTCAAGTGCAAAAGAACCTGCCATAAACGTAATTGAGAGATAGGCGCCACCTAATGCGGCACCAAGAATCAAATTGCTTTTGAGTAGTGGTTCATAAACGAAATAGAAAAATGGGCCACAGCAGGCAACCATGAAAGCAAGAAACCAAAGCAAATGCTTTTTAAGGCCAATCCTGTCTGAAATAAAACCATAGAGCGGTTGAACTAATAGAGCGGCAATAAAATTTGCACCCAAAACAGTTCCTGTTTGTTCTCCGGTAAGCGACAGAGTTGATTTAAGCCAATTCGAAAGCAAAGAAATACTCATCGCTTGCGAAGCAAAATATGCAAACACAAATACACTCAAAATGACTTGCACATTTAGTTTTCCGGGACGCACAGTTGCAGCCTGATTGCTTTCATTTTTTAGAAGCGCCATTTTTCCACCCGTTAATTGTAACTGCAACAATCGGTATCTTGTTGCTTATTATATTATTTTCGTAATTCAAGCAGCGCTGTAAAATGGGCGACAACTCGAATATGATATCGATAACAAAGTAATTTGATTTTGTATAGTTTAAATTTCAGATAAATCACATTTACCCTATAATTTTTTCAAACTGAGTAAAGACCTGTTATCAAATAGGTAATCGAAGCCAATATCGCCACCAAATGGGAATAATAATTTAAGCGAATTCAACACAGACCTATTTGTGAAATTGATGAATAAGTGATGTAACGCAACTGGGTTAAAATTTCATAAGAATTCGTTTTGATCGGGCCGGATAAATTAGAAAAATTGACAATAGCGTACCAAACAAATATAGGTACACCAATCTATGGTATCGATATCAAATTTACTTTATTTTGTTTCGATAGATTAGAAAATAGCGATTTTTCACAGACGCGACATATAAATGGAGCAAAACATGGCACTGAGCCGCAGGAGAATTATCACAACGACCTCATGTATTTCTATTCTAGGGTTCTCTACAATCGCAAGAGCTTCGGGCTCAAATAGAAGAAGGAGACCTATTTATGAAATACTTTCTCCAAATGGGAAACTAAAGCTAAACATTAATACAACAGGGAATTTTGTTAAATGGAGCGTTAGTTTAGGGAACAAGCAAATTATCCGTCCATCAGAATTGGGTTTGCTAATTAAAGATGGTATTCTCGGCGTTTCTGCAGAAATCATGGGACATACAATTAACAAATACACAGGAAGCTGGGCGCCATCTTATGGCCAGTCTTCTGTCTATGATAAAACTTCCAATGAGATAATAATAAATTTTGAAAACAGATTGCTTGGCATAAGATATAACATAATTTTTCGAATATTTAACAATGCTGTGGCGGTTAGATATGAGTTAGTAAATTTATCGCGCGCGAAAGAGTTGAAAGTTATTAGCGAGCGGACGCAATTCCGCTTCTTGGATAATGCAAGAGTATATAGTAGTCGTGATGAAGGTGATATTCATGTTTCAAGTCAAAGAAATGTTGCTCCCCTTGAGCATCCGGATCTTACTTCATCATCAGATAAGTTAGCATTTGCAGATCTACCTCTTACTATAGATGCAGGAAACGGATTGTATGCGTTTATCGCTGAGGCCGATAGAATGCATTACCCTAGATGCGCCGTTCGCTCAAACAGTGACGGATATTTGGTCACATATCTTATGCGCTATCCGGGAAGAGCAACCGGATGGGGTGGGCAAGATGAAACCCATGAAGAAGCGGAATTTTCAATAGAGATTGGCCAAAAAACTCCATGGCGCGTAGTCATGGTCGCCAATAGTGCTAAGGAATTAATTGAGATGCACTCTATTGTTCCGACTTTGGCAACACCGAATCAGCTGGGAAATACTGCTTGGGTGAAGCCCGGCAAATCATTTAGAATAATGAAGCCATACTCAACTGAGGCGTCTTTAAAGGCGGTGGACTTTGCTGCTGAGCGCCGAATTGAATATGTATTGTTTGATGCGCACTGGTATGGAGACGGAACTGACGCTTCAGAGCCAACCAAGCCGATAAGTAATCTAAATCTTCAAATGGTCATTGACTATGCGAAAACCAAAAATATCGGTGTTCTTCTTTATATTGACAGGGTCGCGGTTACAAAATCCTTGGACGATATTTGCAAACTCTACCAAGCATGGGGGGTCGCTGGGGTCAAGCTTGGATTTATGTGGGAAGGCAGGCAAAGCGATGTAGACTTCATTTATAAAGTGGTAAAGGCGTTTGGTGATCATAAAATGATTGTAAACCTTCATGACAATCTCAGGCCGGCGGGTCTAGAAACAACTCTTCCAAACTATCTTACACTCGAGGGAGTCAAAGGTAATGAACAATTCCCACCAGCTCGGCACAATGTTAATTTAGCTTTCACTCGCCCAATAGCGGGACCAATTGACTATACAATTTGCTACGCGCAAGAGCGAAATCAAACAACCAACGCTCATCAATTGGCTTTAGCAGTAACATGCTACAGCCCACTCCAAACCCTTTATTGGTATGACAAGCCAGAGAAATATCAAAGCAAGCCATGGCCAGAATTGGCATGGTTTGACAATGTGCCGACAATTTGGGACGAAACTAAAGCCATTGCCGGCGAATTGGGTGAATATGTAATTATAGCCCGCAGAAAGGCAGATGAATGGTTTGTTGGAGCAATTACAAATGAAATGGAGCGGCGATTAAATCTAGACCTTAGTTTTCTTGGTGAAGGGAATTGGATTGCAACTCGTTACATCGATGGCAAACTAACAAGGCCCGCGAACAAAACGCCAGTTAATATCGATACGATAAGGGTCACCTCGTCAAGCAGAATCCATTTACAACTTAATGCGGCCGGAGGGCAAGCAATACATATTAAAAGAGGTTGAAAATGAAAAGTGTGCCATTATTCTTGTTGTTCGCTTTAATTGCTTCATTTAGTCACGCATATGCAGAGCCAGCTCGCGTTAAGCAAGTGACAACGACCAACTCTGGTGTCTGGAAATCTGACCAAGGTGATGGCACTTATATAAACCCAGTATTACAAGGTGATTATTCAGATCCTGACGTTGTGCGGGTTGGCGACGATTTTTATATGACTGCTTCGAGCTTTACCAATGTTCCGGGCTTGCCGATTCTCCATTCTAAAGATCTAGTAAACTGGACTTTGATTGGTCATGCTTTGCAACGAAACGTTCCCTATGCACACCATGCGGTTCCGCGGCGCGGCGGCGGGGTATGGGCACCGGCAATTAGATATCGCAATGGTATGTTCTTTATTTATTATCCAGATCCTGACTTTGGAATATTTCTAGTGACAGCGACAAATCCTAAGGGCCCATGGAGCGAACCTGTTTTGGTAGACAACACGAAAGGCGCTATAGACCCTGCTCCATTTTGGGATGATGATGGCCGCGGATATTTATTATATGCTTTTGCAGCCTCGCGCGCTGGCATCAACAACATTATTCAAATTAAATCATTGAGCGAAGATGGTACTAGAACTTTGGGCGCAGGAAGGAATATTATAGAAGGTGGCAAGCTTCCTTTGGTAAAAACTTCCCAAGGGCTAAAACCATGGTTTACCACCGAGGGGCCAAAACTCTATAAGCGCGATGGATGGTATTATGTTTTTGCGCCCGCGGGCTCTGTAAAGGGTGGCTGGCAAGGTGTCTTTCGGTCAAGAAATATTTATGGCCCATATGAAGGGCGAAATGTTATGGATCAAGGCAACACAAGTATGAATGGGCCGCACCAGGGTGCCTGGGTTGATACACCCCCAAAGGGAGGAAAGCCGGGCGAGGATTGGTTTATCCATTTCCAAGATACAGATTCCTATGGACGTCGGGTCATGCTTCAGCCAATGGAATGGAATAATGATGGTTGGCCAATAATTGGCGAGAGACAAAAGGGTCAAGACTTTGGACAGCCTTTATGGAGACATAAAAAGCCTAATTTAGCAACACAAGAAATTAGTGTGCCGCCTTCAAACGACGACTTTCAAGATGGCTATCACCTTGGCTGGCAATGGAGTTCGAATTATAATGACGACTGGGTCGATAATTCCGTAAAAGGGAAACTACGCTTAAAGTCAGTGTCTTCGTCTATGAATCTATGGGAGGCCGGCAATTTGCTAACGCAAAAATTACCTAGTATGAATTTCTCTGCTACTACGCAATTGAGTTTGTCGCCAAATCTAGTTGGTGAACGTGCGGGCTTGCTTGTTCTTGGATACGATTATGGTTGGATTGGCCTAGAAAACACGGCAGATGGACTTAAATTGGTGCAGGTCTCGCGCAAAGGCGCAAACTTAGGTGGGTCAGAGGTAGTTTTAACCGCACCTGTCAAAGTAACGGGGCCAGTCTGGGTTCGCGCTAGACTTGAACCAATCGAAGTGGCTCTGCCAGCTCCTAATTTTGAACATTTTTGGCCTTCTATGTTGCGTGCTACACATGCTAAAGTGACATTCAGCTACAGTCTTGACGGGAAAGAATTTTCGACAGTTGGACCTGGAATTACTACCTTGCCGGGACGATGGGTGGGAACACAGATAGGTTTATTCGCCCAAGCAGCGTCTGGTACGCCGTCATATGTTGCAACACGAGTTGGCTTTGCTGACTTCGAATATTTCGCGGTTGAAAATTGACTGTAACATTACATCGCGGTAAGTATCAGCGAATAACATTTCTATGATTTTGATAGGAAGCCAAATTGAAAAATAAGCCCGCTCGGGAGCAAACAGGCTCAGTTACAATATACGATGTTGCACGGCATGCAAACGTTTCACCTATGACCGTATCTCGTGTCATTAATGGAAATGTCGCCGTTAGCGGCCCATTGAAGGAAAGAGTCAATGCCGCTATCAACGACCTTAATTATACTGTCAATATTGCCGCGCGGTCTACGAGATCGGGGGTGGGAAGAATTCGCGTTGGCGTTTTATATTCGCATCCGTCTGCCTCCTATCTCAACGAAATTATGCTTGGTGGACTTGAGCAAGCTTCAAAATTAGGTGCACAATTAATACTCGAAAAATGTAGCGGTCTGCAGTCCCAAAAAGCCGCTGTTAACCGCCTGCTTGAAGATGGAGTTGACGGAGTAATATTGCCGCCGCCACTTTGCGATGCAACTACGACGGTTCAAATGCTAATGCATGAAAATATACCTGTGCTTGCTTTGGCAACGGCGAGGCCTTTACCTATGGTCTCAGCAGTAAGAATTGATGATTTCCAAGGTGCACTTGCGGTTACTAACCATCTAATCCAATTAGGCCATACAAAGATTGGGTTTATCAAGGGTGATCCAAGTCACACTCCCTCTGAAGTAAGATATGAAGGTTTCCTACATGCTTTAGATGAGGCAGGGCTTAGCCTAAATGAAGAATTTGTAGTGCAAGGACAGTTCACATATAAATCGGGGCTTGATGCTGGAAGAATATTGTTAGAGCGCGAAGACAGACCTACCGCTATTTTCGCGTCAAATGACGACATGGCAGCCGCCGTTGTCGCAGTTGCACACGGGTTGGGCATAAGCATACCAGACGAGCTTAGCATTTCTGGCTTTGATGATACGCCAATAGCGTCAACTATTTGGCCGCAGCTAACAACTGTTCATCAACCAATTGTGGCCATGGGAAAATGCGCAGTAAGCACAATTGTCGAAAAAATAAATGAAACAAAGTCGACAAAAGAAATTGGAAAACCTTCTCACCAATTAATGAAGTTTACTCTTATGTCTCGAGGCTCAACTGGCCCGGCTCCCCAATAGTTGGACTAGAAGCGGATTAGCTAGATAAAACAATTCGGCTATTTGACGCCTTAATTATGTCTCACCAATTTTGGCTATGGTGGATCCTAAATCGGCTTGTGTGAAAGACTGCTTATTTATATTCAAGCGACACGCTACAGGCACACAAATTGGTACACTTTTGGGTACACCAGAAAAATCAAGAGCAGCGATTAGAAAATTAAGCTATTGAATTAATTG
>CAYTWK010000039.1:0-11054 GCA_964442095.1 uncultured Caulobacteraceae bacterium
GTGAAACTGTTCAGACCTTGGTGGCAAAAATAAACCGCTTTACGGGCACAAATGGCACTGCAACACTTTTGACCAAAGATGGCGCAAAATATTTGACCCTAAGCCCAAAAGGCAACGCCAAAATCGAAGTCTTTGCGGGCGCAGGCAAACAAGACGCGCTAAAAGAACTTGGCCTTGATCCTGGTGTCGTAATGGCTAGGCCATTAGCTACTGCGCGAAACTACAAGCCCGTAATTGCCTTAGAATTGCCAATCAGTTCAGACCTAAGCGATAAAACCAAAGCCAAGGCAACAATGGATGCCTTGGATGGGGTTCTGCGCCGTATTCGCCTTGGTTATCGCGAAATTTCAACTGACCCAGTGATGGTTGAGCTTCGCAAACAAAATGCCGCTGGTGCAAAAAACGCCTCCAACCAAACCGCAATTGCCGCATACAATAAGCAAGCGGCTCTAGGCCAAGATGCTCTTAGGCGCCTAGGGGCACTATAGTTTATTTCGCCACTTTAGCGGCTTCTTCTTGCTTCTTCAATTCGGTATCACGTTTGGTATCTATAAGCCTTTGTGCAGGGTGCGACTTTGATTGATGCCAGACCTTCGGTAATTCACAGACCCGAATTGTGCTTTCAAAAATCGAACCCATTATTAGCTTGTTTCCACTTCTAAGGGCAATCGATGCCGCCGCAAAGCCATCATCACCATTGGATAGATAAACCTGATCGACATTTCCGCCTTTGGTGCCATCCTTATTGGGCTCAACAATAATTACTTGGCTTGGACTTGGCTTTGATGGATCATTGAAATGGCCCAAAAGCGTAAATAATTTTGGGTGAGAGGCAATCCAAATTCTTCCATCTTCTTCAACAAAAATATTATCAACGCCAGTTCCCAAAAATACTTCTTCATTTAGCTTTATGGCATTGGTGGCAATATCGCGGTCATAAATAAATAGTGCGCGTGAAACTGTGCCGGTTGCATAGAGTTTTTTTCCATCTGGTGAAAGCCCCAGCGAATTGGCGTATGATAATCCATCCGCAAGTTTTTTGGCCTTTTTGCCATCATAATAATAAATGCTTCCCGATTTATCGCTATCGAGAATTTGCTTTATCATTGCCGATAACGACCCGCTAATCTCATTCGATTCATTGGTCACATAAAAACTATCGGGACCAAGAGCCAAAACGCTATTAAGACGATCAGCGCCATCTATTTTTACATTCCTTTGGTGAATTAGCGCGCCATTCACTTCTTTGAAGATATCAATAGAGCGCGCATTCATTCCCCCTCTTACCGCCATTAAAGTGGTCTCGCCATTTGGCGCGGTATAAATGCTAATGCCGATGGGTTTAAAGTCGGCAGGAACCCCGCCAGTTAAATCCTTGCGCTCTTGATTGGTCAAAAGGCTATCAATTGGCAATTTATAGATTGCGCCGCGTGTATTCGGATCCTTTAGCTGCGCTGCCCTATCATGCGATGAAATATAAATCGACTTTTTATCGGCACTAAGGACGATGCTTTCCGAGCCAGCAAGATTAGGCACATTTTGGCAAGTCCCGTCAAAACGCGGCGTCAATGTCGATAATTCGCCAGCGCGGGTCATTGCACTAATAATCAAATAAGAAATTACGATTGTAATTATTATTGTGATGCCAATTATTATATTTCTTAGTTTCATTTTATATCCTTGAATTGGCTCTCGATTATCATACAAAGCCCTGCTCTAAAACCCATTAATCTGCACCAATAATAATAACAGCCATAAAGGCGTAAAACTATAGACTCTTGAGCAAAGATTTGGTAATCGCCGCGCTTGAATTTATGGGCAGGTGCCCACAACAGAATAGAGATTACCCATGAAACCCGATGTTCACCCAAATTATGATTTCGTCACTGTGACTATGACAGACGGCAGCAGCTTTGTAACTCGCTCTACTATGGGCGGTGAAGGCAAAACCCTTAACCTTGATATCGATCCAACTTCGCACCCTGCTTGGACTGGCAACACTGGCACCAATCTTGACCGTGGTGGCCGTATTTCTCGTTTCCAAGGCAAATTCGGAAACGTATTCAAAAAATAATAGGTTTCAAACCGTTTCTAAAAACGCCCTCTTGGTTTCAAGGGGGCTTTTTTATTGGGCTTGTAAAACCCTCTCCTTCCCCAATACGATGAGCGCCAAAAAGTTGCTCGACTTTTTGGAAAACGCGAAGAGGGCAAAAATGTGGGAAGGTGGCGCGCCAAAGGCGTGACGGAAGGGGCTAACGCCACCTTTTTATCAACCAAAACGCAACCTTTTATCTACCTAATCGCAACCGTTTATCAACCCAATATCAACCGATTCTTTGTCCTAATGCGTTGAATTAATTTCATTTTTTTGAAAGCTTAGCTCGATTGGGCAAAATGTTGACATTTGTTGATATGCCATGTCCCCAAATGTTAGTTTTTGTTAGCATTTTCGCCCACTAAAATTTTATAAAGATCTAGTGGTTTTTCTAAATCCTTCGCCCAAAATAAGAAAAGCTAATATTATAATTCAGCTTATAAAGTGTGGGATAGGCGGCGATTATATTAAAGCCTTACCTCTCGAGTGTTGCCGCCATAATTCCAATTACTACTTCATTGGATACGGCGCGAATGCTCATATCTTTGAGGGTTTTCTGTGGATTAAGTTCAATAACAAGGATTGAAGCGGCTCCACCATCAATAGTCCTACCTTTGCCTTTAAAATTATCCTGGGTTTCATAACGCACTTTGCCGGTTTTTAGATCAATTCTCGGAGGGATAGGAAAATCATGGCGGAATTGATAATCGTCGATAAAATAATCTTGATCTATCGGCCACCATGTTGACGGATTTATCAATGGCAAAACCTCGCTGGTGCCATCTTCATATTTAACGATTACTTCGCCATTAATTACATTGCTTTGCATATGATTGGTGGAACCGACCATTAAAACAAAAGCACGCTTTGCATTTCCGCTGAGCGGCACGCTAAGAGAGCGCTCAAACCTATCCCATTGAGAAACAAAGGCCGCTGAATTTTCTGCGGTGGGGTGAATTGAAAATGGGATTCCATTTGCAAGTTTGAAAACCCCGCCAGATTCCCCAACGGCTTTTCGCAAGCCCGATTCATCAATATTGGCCTTTAGATTTACGCCGCCTGCCCAACCGCCAATCCCTTGGCTGGGCATTGCCAATGACACATATGGTGAGCGCGGCGAAACATATGCGCCCGGCTTGAATAAATTATTTGGTGATAGATTGAGAATTTGGGTTAAATTCACAAAATCAAATTTTGCATTTGGGTTTGGTTTTGACCAGTCATATTGTTGCCATTTGATGAAATCGGGAATGTCTTTATCTTCTGATTTTGCCTCGGTTAGACTTAAAAATTTCATCGGCCCCAAATTCTGCTCTGCGCCTATAATTGTTGGCGTGTCCATTATTGTCGCCAATTCAGAACCAGACCAAGCCACATCTATTGTGGTAGAATTGGCATTAAATGGAATAATCACTTCAATATAGGGTTGGCCAATACCCAAAACATAATTAGGCTCTATGGGTGCGCCATTTACCCGAATTCCTTTTAAAACAGAAGCTCGCGCGCCTAGTTTTAGGCGAAGTGTATTAAATTTCTTGCTTGATTGCTTAATTACATATCTCTCAATTGATCCGCGGCGCCTGAAGTCAAAAGATAGAGTTTTGTGGTCAATGGATGCGTGGTTCCAAGTAGACGGAAAATGCGGGCTAATTGTCAATTGGCCAGCAATTGCATCCGGCCTTATACCAAATAATCCTTCTACGACTGCTCGAGACATTACGCCACTGCCGTCGGCAAAGTCACGCATGCTCTCGCGCCGATAAACATCATAAGAGTTTAGAGAGCCAACATTGCCAGGAGAAATTCCAGTAAACATTGAAACTATAGCCGATGCCCTGAGTAATTTTGTGGCGGCAAGGCTATCTCCAACTTGGTACATAGCGAGCGCCGCGTGCATATTTTCGGCCATAACTATATTATTTATTGACCACATATAGGGTTTCCATCCGCTAACGGAATACATTAGTCCGAAGTCGTTTTCGTCAATCCTTATTGGTATTGATGGAAGTGATTTTTTCATTGACTGAATCATCTTCCAGCCGGTTTGTTGGTCCACGATTTCGCTATCAATAATGTGATAATATGTCCAAATCGCAGCATCCGGATGGACTAATTGCTCGCCAAGTATGTCTTTAAATTCGGCAAATCTATTTGATTCTTCAATCCAAAAGTGTTTGCGCATTGCCGCTTCGATAGCGTCTGCTTCTTTGTTATAGGCAGAAGGGTCATGGCCAAGCCAATTTGCAAGTTTGGCGGCCATCCGATTATGATATGCCACATATGCCGATTGATAGGCTGCGGCTCCACCATGATATTGCAGATTGTCGGATGCCCAAATAGAGGCATAGCCTTCGTAAAGTGGATCCTTATCGGCCCCAAATGTTCGCCTAAATAGTCTTTGTTGCCAAGCTAAATGACGTTCAATTACGGGCCATGCTTCGGTTGCGAGCTCCTTATCACCCGTCCAAAGCAAATGGCGAAATAATATATCGATAAAAACCGAATTCATATCATAGTGTGAATTCGACATATCGCCATTGGTATGCAAACCTTCGGGATTGCGTGCTAGATTGGTCTTTTCTTCGGCCGGTGCTACAAAATTGGGAATTGGGTTGGTGTTTTGCCTTCCCATCCAATATTTTATATTGCGCTTTGCCCGCTCGTGCCAGCCAAGTGCATCAAGCATATAGGCACCGCGCCACCCAAGCAATTTGGAACGCCATGCAATCGCGCCGTGCATAACGGCTGATTCTTCTTCGTCCCAAGTGGCATCCGCGCCGACGTTTAAGGCCTCAATGCTCGCGTTTAAATATGGGTCTGGTGTCTCGACAATTAATTGTCGCCGTATTTTGGCTATGCGCCTATCTTCACTATCAAATTTTTCAGTTAATTCTATAGGAGTAAAACGATCTTGAAGCCGCTGCCGCTTTTTTTGTTCGGAGCTTTCGCTGCGCACCGCACGATATATTTCAAGCTCGTTCGTATTTACATTTTGATTGATTGCTAATCGCTGCAAAGCTATTATTTCTGGCTTTGATTTAATTGAAATTGTGCCTAGGGCGATTGGTGCTTCTGTGGCGCTGTCATCTTGCTCTAATAGGCGCGGAAGCGAATTCCAGTTTGCGGCATCGGCCCTGCGCCAATTTGCAGGTGATGTTGCAGTAATTGCAATAGTTGCGATTTTGCTTTGAACGGTTGCAGTATCATCGCTTAATAATATCGTATTTCCAATCGAGGATTTGGCGCGCGGTAAAAAATATTCGCTGATAGGAACTCTCTCTGTGCCAATGTCGCCGTCGCGGCTTCCTCTTTCGCCATCAATGCCGCCGTATGCGACAATCAAATCAAATTCCTTTTGGCTAGGAGCTTTTCTTATCTTTAATATTAGCCCTTCTGTTTCGCCAAGTGCCAAAACATTTATTTCAAGGTTTCCTGTCCCAAGTCTTGGGTCCGATATCTCATAGATCATTTTACCGGCGCGATACTTGGCTTTGATATTTTGCGCCTCATGTATAAAAAAGCTGAAGTCTTTTCCTTTTGCTGCCAATCTTAAATTACCACCACGTCCTGGTAGGTATAATAAAAATTCGGGCAGATCGCCGGCTTCCACGCGAAACGCTGTATTGCCACCATATAAAGCTCGATTAAATTTTTCGCGACCATTTTCAATTACAAAAGCGCCATTTTCGGGCGTGTATCGCATGGTTCGGCCGATATTTGATTTTAGGTTTGGTTGTCCCATTTTATTGGCGGTATTGGGCCTGATAGCTGGTGCCGCTTCGTCGGCAATAGCAATACTAAAGGGCGAAGCTAATAATGCTCCTGCTATCGCAAGCGCCTTTAGGCTGATCCATTTTTTTGGACCATTTCTCAAAATGATCATTATTTTATAACCTGTAATTCAAACGGAATTACTGGAAGCCCGTTTTTCCCATAAAAATTAACAATTGGCGTGTCCGACATGGCATATCTGACGCGCACTGGGGCGACAATTCTTGATGAAGTAAGGGTGACTTCATTATTCTGGAGCTTTGCGTCGGCAAATTCACATTCATCATTTGAATTGCAAACTTCAAAGCCATTTGGCCGCAAACCGCCATAGATTACTAGCCCATCGCCAATATTGCTAAATCTTACTACAATGCCATTTGCGCCAAGTTTTGCGTCCAAAGGCTCGGGTGTTTGCGGCGCGCGCCGATTGGCCAGAATAAGTCGCATTGCTTCATAATTAAGCCTTGCGCCAACTTCTTGCTTTTCTGTCGGATGTATATCGCGTGCGTTTCCAACATCAATTGTTACAGCAATGCCGGAATTTGTGATATTCTTAGACGCTAATCTTTGCGCCTCGCGAATAGCAGCAGGGCCAGATATCTTAGGTTCGCTTGAATATGGGCCCCACCCTGAGAGCTGCACATTTAAGAAAGTGAAATCGGTTTCAAAGCCGTTTCGCCAATCTCTTACCATTGCCTCCAAAAGTGACTGATAGCCGCTTGGAGAAGGCGCATTGGACTCACCTTGGTAAAAAAGAGCGCCCTTGATACGATAAGGTTGCAAAGGCGCAATCATCGCATTGTAAATGCTTGTTGTCCCACGCGTAGCAATCCATGGCACAGGAGGAGGCGCAGCAGATTTAGAGAAATCAGCAGCTATTTGGAATTTCCATTCCCCTGCAAGAGGGATTATGGATCCATCCTCTAGCCTAAGCCTTATTTCAGATCCCGGTGAGCGAAAACCACCCGGCCCACCTAAATCTATAATGCGAATAGCTATATTGTTTTCGCCAGCGATTAAGGTTCGTGGTGGTATTGAATAAATGCGCCGATTTCCACCCTCTGCAACTGCGCCAATAGCCTTCCCATTTAAGAAGCTTGTATCACGCTCATCTAGTTGGCCAAGCTCAAGCCAAGCCATTTGCTTTGCCTGTTCTCTTGATAGTGAAATTTGGCGCCGAAACCAAACGACTCCATCTAGGCGCCTCATTTCTTCTATGCCGGTGTTTTCCCAAGTGTTAGGAACGGTCATTTTTTTCCATGCCGAATCGTCATAGTTTTTACTTGACCAAGGAATTGCCGAATTTTGCCCAATTTCGAATTGTTGTGTCCATTTATCCGTTTCGCTTTGGATTTGTGCCCAGGCCGACTTTGGATCTCTATCATAAAGCTCAAGCAAGCTAAGCGAACGCTCGTAACCGCCAACTGCTCTTAGGGCGCTTGGCCCCATCCAATCTTGTATTATTGACCCGCCCCAAGCCGATGAAATCAGACCAATTGGCGCTTTTGTTTGGTTGCGGAAATTTAGTCCAAAGAAATAGCAGACAGCAGAGAAATCCCCGATAGTTTCAGGCGTTGCTTCAAGCCATCTAATTGGCTTTGTGGGTAGAGATTTTGCGCTTGGGGCCCATGTCTTTTCAACTGTCAATAAGCGGATATCATCAGAAATTGGTCTTGCCATTTCTTGGCGCGAATTGCGCGAATAGCGCACTTGCCATTCCATATTTGATTGGCCCGAGCATAAAAAGACATCACCGACTAGCATGTCTGCTTGAAGATTTCGGCCTTTATCATCTTCGACAATCAAGGGAAAAGGGCCGCCAGCGGCACCGCTCGGCATGTCAATTCGCCATTTGCCGTCAGAATCGACAATGGCACTTTTTGCAATGCCCCGAAATTTTACCGTGACTATACCATTTGTCTCTGCCGCGCCCCAAATAGGAATTGTATCATCGCGCTGCAGAACGCCATTGTTTTGAAATAAGGGATGTAAAGACAAAGAAGCTGCCACAGCCGGGGTGGGACTTGGGTTTTGAGCCAAAGCTACGCCCGTGAACGATAATGAGCAAATGGCAGAGGAAATTAGAATTTTTAGTGGGAAGATCTTATTGAAAATTGAATAATTCATACAATCCACCTCGTGTAAAGGAAAATTGGCGGACGATTTTTGCAATAATAATAAACTAAGCAATGGTGTTTATTTAAGATTTATCGCGCTAATAACCCCAATCCCTCTTGGTATTTTTGAAAGCATATTACAGATGTTTTGTGCGCGCAAGTGATTTCTTATGAGCGTAATTGATTTTTTAGCCAGCATTTTTGCACAAACGCTCGTGGGATAATAGCTAGTATTATAATTTTGATTTGAAAACTTGGGGCAAATCGCATTTTTAAAGCATATCGGTTGCACTTGCTTCACCTAGATGGGCAAGCCACGCTAAGCGGTGAAGGGTATAAAAACCCGTTTCAAAGAGCCTTGAAAATATTCTAAATCCTTTAAGCCGGCTACGGCTCCACCTTTCTTATTTTTACCCCCTTTGCCTTATCCAAAAAGTCGAGCAACTATTTGGCGCTCATCGTATGGGGAAGGAGAGGTTGCAGCCCAATAAAAAAGCCCCGATATTTCGGGGCTTTTTCTAAATTAATATGTCTAAAATTTATAAAAACCACGCTTTTTATAAATTTTTGGCTACTTAAACCTAATTTGCTGAGTGAGGCGCGAAGCGCCGAAGGTGGCAAGTTAAAGTCTTTATGCTTCAGCCGCCATTTTCGCAGCTTTTGCAATCGCTTCGTCGATATTACCGACCATATAGAATGCAGCCTCAGGAAGGTGATCATAGTCACCAGCCACAAGGCCTTTAAAGCCTTTGATAGTGTCTTCTAGGGCAACCAATTTACCAGGAGAGCCGGTGAATACTTCGGCAACATGGAATGGCTGTGACAAGAAGCGCTCAACTTTACGGGCGCGCGAAACGACTAGTTTATCGTCTTCTGAAAGCTCGTCCATACCAAGAATTGCGATAATATCTTGAAGCGCTTTATATTGTTGAAGGATTTCTTGAACCGCACGTGCAGTTTGATAATGCTCTTCACCAACAATGCGTGGTTCCAAGATACGTGAAGTTGAATCAAGTGGGTCAACCGCAGGATAAATACCTTTTTCCGCGATAGAGCGGTTAAGAACTGTGGTCGCGTCCAAGTGGGCAAAGCTGGCCGCAGGTGCAGGGTCGGTCAAATCGTCCGCAGGAACGTAAATCGCCTGAACCGAAGTAATTGAACCTTTAACCGTTGAAGTAATACGCTCTTGAAGGCCACCCATATCGGTTGCAAGTGTTGGCTGATAACCAACCGCAGAAGGAATACGGCCCAAAAGCGCCGAAACTTCGGAGCCAGCTTGAGTGAAGCGGAAAATATTATCAACGAAGAACAAAACGTCTTTGCCTTCTTCATCGCGGAAATACTCGCATTGCGCCAAACCAGTTAGTGCCACGCGTGCGCGCGCACCAGGAGGCTCGTTCATTTGGCCGTAAACCAATGTGCAACGGCTGCCTTCGGTTGAGCCATTGTTTTCTTTCGGGTCAACGTTCACTTTGGATTCGATCATTTCATAATAAAGATCGTTTCCTTCACGTGTTCTTTCGCCAACGCCGGCAAGAACCGAATAGCCACCATAGGCTTTCGCAATATTATTGATAAGCTCTTGAATAAGAACGGTTTTACCAACGCCCGCACCACCGAATAGACCGATTTTACCGCCTTTTGCGTATGGGCAAAGAAGGTCAACAACTTTGATGCCGGTTGCCAAGACTTCTGGCTGTGGCTTTTGGTCAACGAAGGCAGGTGCTGGTTTATGAATCGAGCGGCTACCAACTTTTGAAGTAATTGGGCCCGCTTCATCGATAGGTTCACCGATAACGTTAATGATGCGGCCAAGAGTTGCAGGGCCAACCGGAACTTGGATGCTATCGCCAGTGTCAGTAACTTCTTGGCCACGAACCAGACCTTCGGTCGCGTCCATAGCAATGGTGCGCACAGAGTTTTCGCCCAAATGCTGCGCAACCTCAAGAACAAGGCGTTTGCCATTGTTTGTAGTTTCAAGGGCGTTCAAAATATTTGGCAATGTGCCAGTAAATTCAACGTCAACAACCGCACCAATAATTTGCGATATTTTGCCTTTCGCTTCGATTGACATGTCTTTTCTCACTCTCATTTACGACGCCCGATTATGGGCAATTAAACTATACGGCTTGCGCACCGGCGATGATTTCGGTCAATTCCGTTGTAATCATAGCTTGGCGTTTGCGGTTCATTTGAAGGGTTAGTTTTTTGATTAAATCGCCCGCATTTCTGGTCGCATTATCCATTGCGCCCATTTGCGAACCATAAAATCCAGCATTATTTTCCAAAAGACCCTTTAGGATTTGGCTATCAAGATAGCGCGGCAAAAGGGCCTCTAGGATGGTTTCTTCTGATGGCTCATAGGTATAAACACCCGTATCCGCAGATTTCGGCGCCGCATCATCAGTTTCAACATTGACGGGGATTAATTGCTGCAAAGTTGGGATTTGCGAAATAACCGATTTGAATTTTGAATAGATCAAATGCGCCGCATCAATTTCACCAGAATCGAACAAAGCCGTCAATTTGCTTGAAACTTCATTTGATTGGGCAAAGCCAACCGAGCGGGTTTTTGAAAAATCAATATGGCCAATCATTTTATCTTTATAGATACGGACTAATTGATCGCGGCCTTTTTTGCCAACTGTAAGGATTTTTACGGTTTTGCCCTGACCTTCTAATTCGGCCACGGTTTCGCGGGCTTTTTTGACAATATTAGTATTAAAACCACCGCAAAGACCGCGCTCGGAGCTTGCGACTACCAAAAGATGCACGTCATCCTTATCGGAGCCGCGCAAAAGTTTAGGTGCAGCAGCAGATCCTTTTACGGAATTTGCCAAATTGGCAACAGTTGCCGCAATTTTTTCCGAATATGGACGCGCAGCCTCGGCGGCCTCTTGGGCGCGCTTTAGCTTGGCGGCTGCGACCATCTGCATTGCTTTGGTAATCTTTTGTGTCGATTTTACCGAAGAAATGCGGGTCCGAAACTCTTTTAGACTAGCCATTAAGCGCTAAAACCCTTTGCAAGTTCGTTTAACGATATCATTGATGTTTTTACTACTTGTAGTGAA